>JASFWU010000345.1:0-3301 GCA_050049035.1 Akkermansiaceae bacterium
CGTGCACGGCCATATCGTAGGCCCGCTGGAAAAAGGTGGAGTAGATGGTGAGAAAGGGTTTCAGCCCCTGGACGGCCTGCCCGCAGGCAAAAAGAGCGGCGTGTTCTTCGGCGATTCCCACATCGAAGTATCGCTCAGGCACGACTTTCTGGAATTCGACGAGACCGGTTCCGTTGGGCATCGCAGCAGTGACCGCGACGATCTTCTCATCCTTCTCGGCGAATTTTCCGAGATGCTGGCCGTAGAGTTGGGAGTAGGTGGGGGTTCCGCCTGCCGGAGTTTCCCCGGTTTCCGTCTTGTAGGGACCGAGACCGTGGAACTTCATCGGGTTGGCCTTGGCCGGTTCGTAGCCGCGTCCTTTCTCGGTGATGATGTGAAGAACGACAGGCTCGTCCTGGTCTTTCAGGAAGTCGAAAGTCTTCACGAGGAGGTCGAGATCGTGCCCATCGATGGGACCATAGTAGTGCATCCCGAATTTTTCGAAGAGCACGTTGGGAAAGAGGAGATTTTTCGCGCCGCGTTCGACCTTTTGGGCGAGGTCTCGACCGGTCTTTCCGGCGATCCGCTCGACAAAGTCAGCGGCCTTCTCGTGAATGTGGGAGTAGGTCGAGCTGGTCTGGAGAGCGTGGAAATACTTGGCGATGGCCCCGACGTTCCGATCGATCGACCACTCATTGTCGTTGAGGACGAGGATGAATTTTTTCGTCGTCGAAGCGATGTTGTTCAGCGCCTCGAAAGTCGGTCCACAGGTGAAAGCCGCGTCGCCTGCCACGGCGACGACGTGATCGTCCTTACCGAGGGTGTCTCTCGCCGAAGCCATCCCGAGCGCGGCCGAGACGGCGGTTCCGGCATGACCGGCGCCATAGCAGTCGTGTTCGCTCTCGGATCGAAGGAGGAAGCCATTCAATCCCTCATACTGCCGAATTGTGTGGATTTCATCCCAACGGCCCGTCAGCATCTTGTGAACGTAGCCCTGGTGACTGACATCGAAGACGAACTTGTCGTTCGGGGTATTGAAGATCCGATGCAACGCGATCGACAACTCCACCACGCCCAGGTTGGGTCCAAGGTGTCCACCCGTCTTGGCGAGGGACTGAATCAGGGTCCGCCGAATGTTCTCGGCGAGCTTAGGCAGATCCTCGAGAGGAAGGTTCTTCAGATCATCGGCATTGTCGACCTTGGGCAGGTCTTCGGTGGCGATGTCGGGAAATTCAAAATAGTTCTCCATGCTCCTGTGATTCCTTGGGGGTGTCGGACGACTCCGAGCCGCTTTCTGCTTGGCTGGGAGAGTTTTCATCGAACGCCTCCACTACGGTCTCTCCGTTACGCTTCTTTCTTATGATTTCGATGCGTCCTTCCGCTTCATCGAGCCTTTTTTCGCACAGTTGAAACAGCTGGGTTCCCTCTTCGTAATTCTGGATCAGGCTTTCAAGAGGCATCTGCTCCGATTCCATTTCGCGGACGAGCTCCTCGAGCTTGGCGAGGGCTTCTTCGAATGGAGGCTCTTCTGGATCGGTGACAGCTTTCTGCGGGGATTTCGGCATGTTCAGGAAAAACGCGAAGGGAGGATCGCAACCCTATCCTTCCGCCCGGAAAGGGTGGGTTTCAAGCCGTTTTGCCATCCTGTTCAAGATAGTGAAGAGGCTAGTTTTTCGCGGTCGTGAGCGGTTTCGCGTTTTCGACGCTTCCGGGAGCGCGAAGATCACTCCCGGGAGTATTCGTGGCGTCGTCCCCGAGATCTTTTCGAGCTGCCTGGGCAAGTTTCTGAAGTTTCTTCACGATTTCGGGGTTGGCTTCCGCCACATTCGTCGTTTCGCCGACATCTTTTTCGAGGTGAAATAGTCGCAAAGGAAGCTGCTGCTTCCCTGATTTTCGGGCGAAATGCATTTTCCAGGGCCCTGATCGGATCGCCTGCAGGGACCCGCGAAAGTAGTAGAGGAAGGACTCGTAAGGAGACTCCTGGTCTCCTTTTCCAAGGAGAAGCGAAGAGATGTCGTAGCCGTCGAGAGTGCGATCCGTTGGGGCCTCCGCCCCCGCGAGGCCGGCAAAGGTGGGGAGCACATCGAGGGTCGAAGCCAGCGCGTCCGAAGTGGTGCCTTCGGGGATCGTTCCGGGCCAGGAAGCGATCATGGGGATTCGCTGGCCTCCTTCCATGGTGGAACCCTTGGCACCCGAGAGCGGAAAGTTGGATGCCCCGTGTCTCGTGGCGCCTCCATTGTCCGAAGTGAAAAGGATCAGGGTGTTCTCCCGGAGCCCGAGGGATTCCAGCTCGTCGAGGATGGCCCCCGTCGACCAGTCGATTTCCTCGACGGTATCTCCCCAGGCCCCATTTGCGGAACGCCCCGCAAACTGGGGACTCGAATACTGGGGCCAGTGCGGCATGGTGTGCGGCAGGTAGAGAAAGAAGGGCTTGTCCTCATTTTCGCGAATGAATCGGATCGCTTCTTCGGTGTATCGTTTCGTCACGAAGTGCTGGTCGGGTTCTTCTTCGATCACTTCTTCATCTCTCAGGAAAGGAAGGGGAGGATACATCCCCTTAGGGCGATCGAGTTCTCCCATGTCATTCGAAAAGGGGATGCCGTAGTAGCGATCGAAACCCTGCCGAGTGGGAAGGAATGAAGGTTGGTCTCCCAGGTGCCACTTTCCAACGCATGCTGTCGCATAGCCTTCTTCCTTGAGAATTTCGGCAATGGTGACCTCATCGGGATTCAAGCCCTGGCTGTCGCCCGGAAAAAGAACCCAGCGCCCTTCCTGGTTCTGATGCATGCCGATGCGTTTGGGGTAGGCTCCGGTGAGAAGGGACGCTCGTGAGGGACTGCAGACTCCGCAGGTCGAATAAAACTGGGTGAAGGTGCGGCCCTCCTCCGCCATCCGATCGAGATTCGGGGTGCGGTGAAGTTTCGATCCGAACGGACCGATGTCGTTGTAGCCGAGATCGTCACAGAAGATGACGATGAAGTTCGGCTTGTCCGCCGCCGAGGAGAAGGATCCGGCAAAGGAGAGGACAAAGAGGCAGAGCCCGAGGAGAAACTGATGCATGCTATCGGAGTGTTTGGATGTAGAGGAGGATGGAGTCGATTTCGTGATCCTTGAGGACACCGAGATAGGAAGGCATCCCGACGCCGGTTTTTTCCGTCTCGTATCCTTCCGCGACCCGTCGGCCCGGATCGAGGATAGATTCCCGGAGGTAGGTCTCGTCCACGGATTTGATGAAGGATCCGTCGGTAAAAGTGCGCCTTGATTTCCAGAGTCCTTTCCATGCCGGGCCCACCGCGACCCGGGCACCTGCCGCACCGTCGGC
>JASFWU010000346.1:0-3300 GCA_050049035.1 Akkermansiaceae bacterium
TCATCCCGATCAAGATGCTTGGCGATGCGGCCATCCATTTTTCCTTCGCCTACTTCGACATGAGCAATGAAATCCCAGGGCCCGGCTGCCACAAATCCGAGAGCGACAATCCCGTCAGGATCTCCCGGCCAAAGCACATCGCCGGCAACCTGCTCCTGCACAAAGCGACTCCACGGTTTGTCCTGATTGAAACTGCGAATG
Organism: Akkermansiaceae bacterium; assembly: GCA_050049035.1. GTDB lineage: Bacteria > Verrucomicrobiota > Verrucomicrobiia > Verrucomicrobiales > Akkermansiaceae > SW10. Next base: position 202 of record JASFWU010000346.1, read on the forward strand.
ACATAGTCACGATAGGGCCAGGCATGAAAACGCGCCTTGTCCTTGTCGTAGCCGTGACTCTCACCATAGCGAACCAAGTCCAACCAACGACGTCCCCATTGTTCGCCGTAACGAGGCGAATTTAACAAACGGTCTACCAAAGCAAGGTAAGCCGCTTCCGGGTTCTCCTCGGAGGTCTTCAGAAAATCGCGGACCTCTTCCGGAGTCGGAGGCAATCCGGTGAGATCAAAAGTCAGTCTTCGTAACAAGGTGGCGGGAGATGCTTCCCGAGCAGGCATAAGACCCGCTTTCATGCGGCGGGCTTCCACAAAGCGATCGATTTGATTTCGCGCCCAACCGATATCGCTCTTCGGAATCTCGGGATTGATGATGGGACGAAGCGACCACCAGTCCCGGTCGGCAACGCGAGTGTCCTTCAGCACTTTCCCTTCCGGAATAGGAGCTCCGCTCTCGATCCAGCTCTTGAGCGCTGCCACTTGCTTCTGGTCAAGCGGGTCACGCTTTGGAGGCATCTCAGGTTTTGGTCCAGAGACCACCTTGAGGATCTGCTTGAGATCCTCCGGGCGCAAAGGAGCCCGGTCTAGAATGACGTCACCTTTGTGATCATCGGCGTTGTGGCACTCGATGCAGTTGTTTTGAAGAATCCCAATAGCCGGATGCACCCACTTTTCCCCACCCGCCGCCATGGCGACCCCGACAAGGAGAAGCAAGGGCGTCCGGAAGTCCATGCATTCAGCCTACACCAAATTTTAAATTGAGAACAATCGATCTCTCGATCAGTTGTCACCAGCCTACCGCGCACCATTGGTCCACTCCCTGACGAACCTATTCCACTCCTCGCGGGCACCAGCTTCATTTCCTTCAACTTCGGCAAGACCAGCACGATGAAGGGCACTCCCGGCCAGCGGGAGACGGCGGTTCGCCTCGGTCCGGTTCACCAAGAGAGGATCACTCGCGGGAGGACAAATCGCCTGCACCTCGTCGACAAACTTCGCGAACTTGCCGCCAAGGAACCAGGGATTCTCCTGATCGCCTTGCGACCGATAGTTTCGGGGAGCGAGGTATTCGATCATCGGTCGGTCATCGGTATTGATGGGTGAATCCTCCAAGAGAGACCGTGCTGCGGTCAGGTTGCCAGCATAGAAAAGCAGAATCGTTTGGGAATCGAGAGGCAGATCAAGCCTCCTCAAATCGACGTGGCTCTTCCCAAACACCGCCCGCTTTTTAGAAGCATCGCTATCGATCAAACTGCCGGGGAGAGACTGACCTTCCTGATGCCCGACCAAGGCCACCAGCTCGGCACCAGGCTGGAAATTATGCCTCCACATTGAGACCTGATCGAATGCCTCGACCATCGTTCGCGCGATGATGGCAAAGTCCTTCTTCGTCAGCTGATGAAGGGGCAGCCATTGCACAAAAACTCCCCCGGGACTCAATCGTTCCCTGGCACCCTCAAAGTGTTCCAGGGTGTAGAGACTCCCCGCCCCGGACCGGAACGGGACGAAAAGGTCGGCATTGATCATGTCGAAGGTCTCATTCGTGGCCATGAGGTAATGACGACCATCCTCGATCAGAATCTCCGCACGACGATCGCGAAACAAACCACCGGTGAGGTCGAAACCATCGAGATCCGTCATGTATTTCTTCGCCGCCGTCACCACTTCGGGAACCAGCTCACAGGCCACCAATCGCTCGACCTGATGCTTGCGATCTAGAGCGCTCCCCGCCGTGATTCCGGTTCCCAAGCCGAGGAAAAAGACACTCTTGGTCTCAGGATAAACCAACAGTGGAAAATCTGCCTGGATCTTTTCCGATATGAAAGCACCGCTCGAACCCAAGCTGTAATCGGAGTTGATGCGAATGGCTCTCCCAAACTCATTCTCGGTGACGGCAACGCTGCAGTCACTGCCCTCCCAGACTTCCAGCACCTTTTCCTTCGGGCGGTCGGGATCGGTGGCAATGACAGGCAGTCCCTTGAAATCGAACACCGTCAGATTCATCACCAGAAGGACAAGTCCGGCAACCTTCACTCCAATCCCGCGCTGGTCCAGCTGAACAGGTATCACCACTGCAGCCAGGAGATAAATCAACGCGACCAATTGAAAGCCACGCCAGATTCCGAGCCAATCGAGAAGGAGAAATCCGCAGACCAAGGCACCGAGAATGGCTCCGATGGTGTTCACGCTGGCGAGACAGCCAAGCGACTCACCCGGTGATTCGAGATACTCCTCTTCCACCTTCATGAGATAAGGAAACACCGTTCCCAACAACACTGCCGAAGGTCCTATAACCAAAGCCACCGAACGAAGAATCAACATGACGTATTCGCTCCAGCTTCCTTTTGATCTCAGGAGCTGCATGTCATCGGTGACCCAAAGAAACAACGAGGGCATTGTCATGACAGCTCCGGCCCCAACCAAAACCAAGGTCGAGAGAACCAAAAATGGCGGCACCTTGAATCGCGCGATGATCGATCCGAGTAATGAGCCCAAGGCAAGGAACACAAGAACCACCACCAGGATAGCCGCAAAGGTGTAGACCGAGTTCTCGAGAACCTGCGAAAACAAGCGGGTCCACAACACTTCAAGTGCCAGCACGCCGAACCCGGACAGAAATCCAAGAAGCATGATGAATCCTCGCCGCGAACCACTCCGGTGAGGCGCATTTTCCCGACCCGATCGCTTCTCCTTTGGTGTTCCTTCGCGATCGCGCTGCCTCCGCTGCTGACGGGTGAGTGACTCGTTGTCTTCGATTTCCTCTTTCATCTCGACCGAATCGGCTCCCTGAAGAAAAACCTCTCCACCTGATTCGCGAGACCTGAGCAAAGCGACGGTTGAAACGCTCCCTGAGATTACGATCGCAGTGACACATGTCCCGTTGAAGCCCAGCCAAACCGGGAGATAAAAACCGGCCATCACAGCCCCCATGGCAGCACCCAGAGTATTGACCCCGTAGATCAAAGCCGAAGTCCGACCAAAACTCTCCCGCTGGCGAACCAGGAATTGTCCCAGCACCGGAATGGTTCCTCCCATGCAAAAAGCCGGCGGGAAGACCAGCAAAAGAGACAAGGCGAACTTGATCAAAAGCAGGAGTCCACCC
>JASFWU010000064.1:0-10816 GCA_050049035.1 Akkermansiaceae bacterium
CAAGTAACATCAACCTGTCGATCGCTTCGTGCTGTCGATCTGGTTCGGGATGCTCCAGCCATCGGAACTCTCCGGCTTGCTCCACTCCGAGGCGTTTGAGAAAGAGCAAAGCATCGGCCAAATCCACCCGGTGAACCTCGGGAGTCTCAAACTCATCCCGGGCCTGGTGCTCCCGTTCGCTCCACAAACGAACACACTTCCCCGGCCCGGTTCTTCCCGCCCGGCCCGCCCGTTGCCGGGCCGAGGCCTGGGAAATCTTGCAAACCCGAAGGGAATCAAACCCACGGGAAACGTCGTACGAACTCTGTCGTACCAACCCGGAATCAACCACCAATTTCACCCCTTCAATGGTGACCGAAGTTTCAGCCACATTGGTCGCCAGAATAATGCGCCGGCTCTCATCTGGGCGAATGGCGGCTTCTTGCGCCTCTGGTTTCAGCGCGGAATACAGGGACCGGATTTCCCAATCCCGGAGTGTGCCTGATTGCTCGAGGCAACGCTGGGTCCTGTTGATTTCATACACCCCGGGGAGGAAAACGAGAACCCGATCTCCCGCTCCCAATTCGCGGACGCCCCCTTTCACCACAGCGGTCACCCGGTCCCAGAGCTCCTCACGTCGTTGCCCTCCCCTTCGGACGATCGTTGACACTCCCCGGTGTTCGATCTCCACTGGAAAAAGCGTCCCTCCGGCTTCGACAAGAGTGCAAGGTTCGAGGTAGGGCTGCAATCCCGCTGTCGCCAGCGTGGCCGACATGACCACCACCCTAAGGTCCGGGCGTCCCCCATCCTGCAGATCCAAAACACGTGCCAAAGAAAGGTCGGAGGACAACCGGCGTTCGTGGAACTCATCAAAGATCACGGCTCCCACGCCCTTGAGGGTCGGATCGTCCAACAACATCCGCTGGAGCACCCCGTCGGTGACAAAAACAATCCCGGTCTCATTCGACAGCCTGCTTTCAAACCGGACTGCATAACCGACTCCCTGTCCCGGCCGGGTCCCGACCTGACCGGCCACAAAGTGGGCGAGCAACCGGGCCGCCATTCGCCTGGGCTGAACCACTAGAACCCGCCCCGGAACCTCACCCTTGACCATGACCGGGACCGAGGTGGACTTTCCCGAACCGGTTGGGGCCTTGAGAAGCAATCGGCCTTTTTCCTGTCGGATCGCCGACCGAATCTTGTCCTCAACCTCAAAAACCGGAAGCTTCACTGCCCGAGAAATACATTCCTTCCGGTGGGACGCACGCCGGATTTCCTGAAATGTCCTCAAAACTTCCCACGTTTCATCCCTTGCTAACCAGCTTTTGAACCACTACTCTCTTCTCATGAACCACGTGATCGCAATCGGGACCCTCGGCGGCCAGGAGATGATTCTCATCTTCCTGATCCTTCTCCTTCTCTTCGGAGCTAAGAAACTCCCGCAGCTTGCCCGGGGAATCGGCAAAAGTGTCGGCGAATTCCGCAAGGCCCGTGAGGAGTTTGAGGAAGAGATCCGAAAAGGTGGAGAAGAAGTCGAGGTCGCAGAGGCCAAAGGCAAGGAAGCCCGCAAGGAATCCTGATTTCGATGATCCAGTCACTTTCCCACTACGCTCCGCGAATCCTTCTCGGAGCGTTTTTTCTTTTCGCTTCCTGCGAGGAGGAATCAAACAAGTCCGCAAAGTCCCCTCCGGAGCCCGTACCCAGGGAACAGGTTGGACAGGACCAGCCCCAAAAAGAGGCCGAATCCGCTCCTCCTGGAGGGTCCGCTCCCGAGACAAAACCGGCTCCGGCGATCACATCTGGTGGCATCCGCTTCATGGCGTATAATGTCGAGAACTACCTGACGATGGATCGCTACATCAAAGGTGGTGGAAAAAAGACTGCTCCCAAAGATCCTGCCGAAATCGAGGCGCTTGTGGGCATCATCGTCGCGGAAAAACCTGATATTCTTGGGATCTGCGAGATTGGGACCAAAGACGACCTGGCCGATCTTCAATCACGGTTAAAGAAGGCCGGGCTCGATCTTCCACACACTCTTCATACCGGTGGGTTCGACCAAACGAGACATCTTGCGATTCTTTCGTCCCTTCCAATCGCCGCCAACAATTCAAAACGAGAACTCGTTTACCAAATCAACGGAACAGACCGCATGATGGGACGCGGGCTGCTGGACGCCACCATCGAGCTCCCCGGCGGTCCAACCCGATTTATTGGTCTCCACCTCAAGTCGAAGCGGGAAATGAAGGATTTTGACCAAGCGGAGATTCGTCTTCACGAAGCGCGTCTCGCCCGCGAACACTGCGAGGCAATCATGGCTCGGGACCCCGATGCTCGAATCGTAGTCTACGGTGATTTCAATGACACCCGAAAAACTCCCCCGCTCGCCATGCTGATGGGAAAATTCAGATCCGACACCTACCTCGGCGATGTCTTCGTGAAGGATTCACGCGGCGAGCTCTGGACCCACTTCTGGTCCTGGCAACAACAATATTCCCGCCTTGATTGGGTCCTTGTTTCCCCTTCCGTTTTCCCAGTGGTCGATCGGGACCATTCCTATATCGTCGACCGACCGTCCTGGAATGACGCTTCGGATCACCGCGCGATCGTGGTCACACTGAAGGAATAGGACCCGTTCAAAGTGGTAAATTTCCGACTTCGGACTTTTGGGGGAAACCTTCTCTATCAGTCTTCCAGACGAAGATGAGTTCGGAAATTGATCCGTATGCGGCTCCCGACAATGGGCCGAACAACGAGACGAAGCCGGAACGCTTTTCAAGTTGGTCCACCCCATCGCTGGTGGCCTTGTTCTTTTTGCCGGGTGCGCTTTTCGCCCTGGCGTTCTGCCTCGGCTTACTCGTCGACCGACCGCTCTATGCAAAGATTTGCGTTTTCGCTGCCCTTGGCCTTGCTGTCGTGGTTTCCATTCTCAGTGCAACGATTCATACCGTCCGGGGCAAGGCTGGCTTTGGGACTCTGGCGCTCTTCACCTTCGTTTACCTGCTGGCCCAGGTGCTCTCGCTCCTGACCGCGCGTTTCGCCATCTGGGTTTTCTCCGGACTCTGATTGCTATCGGGAAACCGCGCGAAGCCTGAGAAAGACCTGCTGTCCTTCCGGAGGAGAGACGGTGCGCCATTCGAGAGTTCTTAGACCATCGCCATTCCCCGTTTCACTGACCAAAACAAAACTCTCGGAGATCGGAGTCCAGTTGTGCAAATCGGATGAGATTTCCCCGATCAACTCCACCCCATCAGTTCCCAGCTGGCGGTTGTATGCAAAGACCAGATTCCCGAACGAATCAAAAGTGACATTGTGGGACTGAGTGAATTCCTGATCACTTGTTCCCATTGCGAACTCCAGCAAGGCCTCCAACCCATCCTGGTCGTCGTCATCATTGGGCACTCCGCTGAAGGCTAATTCGTCGGAATTCCCGGGACTACCTCCCAGGGCAAGACTCCTCCGCCAACTCTGCGGTAGTTGATGATCCGGATTGGTCGTCGGAGCAATAAGAGTCATACTAAAACCATCGCCGTCGCTCTCGTTGGGCCAGGGAAAATCGTCGGCATAAACAAAGTCCCGGATCGGGAAGCCGAATGCATCGACCAGCATCACTCTTTCGCCACCATTGGAAAACTGGTTCTGATCGACCGGAACAAGATATTCCCCATCGAACAGGTCGCCCTCTCTTCCGGGATAGCGAGCCAGAAAGGCGGCCCGGTTCCGGGCGAGAACTTTTCGTTCTCCGGGAGCCATGAGAATGGCCGGGAGATCGTAGTTGATTCCAGCCATGAACGACACACCGGTCAGATCGATGGCTTCGGAACCAATATTCATCAACTCCACAAACTCAAAGAGATCGGCATCATCAAAGCCCGCAGCAAACTCCCCGGCATCGGGGTCCGCCGGATGATACATCAATTCCGAGATCACAAGGTTTGCCATCGAGGCCGGTTGAACCACGGTGGTGTTTTCGATGGTCAGGCTCTGGCTTTCGATCAGGTCCCCCGAAAAGTCAAATGCCTGAAGCTGGTAGCTTTGTGCTCCCGGACGGACCGGAAATGAAACCTGCCAGGTGTCTTCATCGATCCAGACAACGTCCAACGCTTCGGGCGCACCGAGCAGACGAATCTCACGGACATTAATCCAACCACGTCCGCTCACGGTCGCCGTGCTGTTGTTCACCACCAGAGGAGATGGCGTGGTGATACTGAAAGGGACCTCGGGAATTCGACCGTTGATCTGGCCCAGCACATAATTGGACCTTCCCGAAATGCTGTAGCTTCCGCTGTTCGGACTATTCCAGTTTTGCGAAGGCGAGAGGACGGAAAGGTGACTCTTCCATGGTCCCATGTAGTCATCGTTCCAGGTCGTCGTGATAATGTCATGAAGATGACCGAAGTAGATTCTTCGCCTTGCCTCGTTCCCCGGCGTCGAGGAGCTGTTGGTCATCCGGTTGACCTCGCCATTGGCATAAATCGAACGGGTGTTGCTGAAGGCGAAGTCCATGTCATGTGGCAAATAAACGATTCGTCCGTCCGGGCGGGCGTAATACATCCCGTTGTGCCCGGTTCCCGCCGCAGTGTTGTCTCCGGCTCCCGAAAGGACGGCGTAGGCCATGCCGCGCAGCCAACTGTCGACATCCACAACCTCCTCCAACGTGGCATCAAAGGCCGCACCCGACTTCGACATCTGTTTGCAATAGGTGATGATCGGTTCAAAATTGTCGTTATCCCGGTTGTTCTTTTTCGAGAGGTAAAATCGATACCGTTCCTGGTCGTTGCCATTGTCCTGAATCTGGATCCCGCTGATCCCGTCTCCCTGGGGAATTTTGTTTCCATTACCATCGGTGTTCTGGGGAAAGTAGACAAAATCATACTCAAAGAGATTCCCGTCGGCCCCATCCTCAAACTGGGAATCAAGAAAGACGTCATCGTATCGAGCCATCTGGAGCACCGCCGGACGGGTGTGGGTAATCCCCGTCGGTGTAATGACTTGAATCAAGTCATAGTATCGGCTGATCACTCCATCGGAGTTTGCCATCATCAGATCAAAAAGAAGTTCAAACTGTCCGGATCCCGTTCCTTCCGACCGGTCGATTGCCATCGACTGATGGACGCCCCGGTACGGTTGATCCGGACCAAAGCGAAGGTTGTATCCCACCCTTGGCTGATAAGCCCGGGCCCGTTGGCTTCCCTTGAGACGGACCCTCGCTCCGTAATAAATCTCTTCTTCCCGGTCGATGACCGTTGCGTCAAAACGAGCATTGCTCATCACCTCAATATTGGTGTGCATGAGATCCCGGTCGGCATTGGTCATGATGATCCGGAAGTTGTGAATCCCGGTATTGGACGCCAAACCGTCGTTCACCTTGATCAGCGCTCTTGAGTCGGGTCCACCTGCCGGGAATTGGGAGACCCCGCCCAAACCATCGACCCCCTCGACGTAAAACTGAACCACGGCCGAGGCAATCTGCCCCGGAATGGTCCCCTCAAACCTGCCACCGCCAACACCGGACATAAACGTGCTTTGAAACGCCCCGCCATTCACCGAAAACCTCAAGGTCATTCCCGTGATCACATCAGGATCTTCCGCCTGCAGCGAAACGGTGATGGGTTGGCCCGCATTGGGAACAGCCGGGGAATGTTTCATTCCATCAAATGTCGGACCCATATTGCTCTCGGCCCGCGAGTTGATTGTCGAGGGGGTTCCGACGTTGACCGGCCGGGCAATCACATTTGCATTGGCGGATCTCGCAAGATAAAGCCGGGTCAAAAACAACGAGGTCCCCGTGACCCAACGGGCCCGGAATGAAATTTCATACTCTCGCCCGTTCACGACCGATTCGTTGTTTGCCAGGGTCGTTTCGATTTGGTTGTGCATGTGTTCTGTCACTCCACTTGCGACCAACCGCAGAACCTGGTTCCCGGGATTATCAGGGTCGGGGATCACTTCACTTTCCCGGTGATTCCCCCTCAACCTCCAGGTTGCAGTGCCTGATTCGAAGTCTCCGTTGGACAACATCTGGATCGCGCTCCCGTCAGGATCCTCGATGACACTCAGGTCATCGATCAACACCTCACCGGAATCGAGAAGTCCCATGTTGAATTCACGCCACAAGGTCGGGCCACCCGAAACGGCAGTCTTGCGATAGGTGTAAGTCTGCCACGAAGTCTGATCGAATTCATCACTGGCCGCCCAAGCTTCGGGCTGCGAGTTGTCCGCATCCAGATCCCGCAGCTCAAGTGTGGATCCTCCGCCATCAGCACTCCCGGGCCAACGTCCTCCGTCAAAGAAACGAACCTCATCTACAGGATTATTGGCGGCATCCACCAACAAAAGGCGCTCGCCTCCCCGCGACAGAGTACCACCAAAAGCGCCCAAAATCCTTGCGCCGGGATAGGCCAGCGAGAAAGCCGTTTCATCCCGGACCACACAAGCATGTTCACCGGGATCAAGGGTTGTTCCGGGAGGAAACTCGAAGTCGATCCCGTCATCAAACCTCCATCCGCTCAAGTCGATCGTATTGTTTCCCCGGTTGGCCAACTCCAGCCATTGATTGTCGGAGTTTTCGGCGCTTGGGAGAGGAACCGGCGGGTTGTAGCAGATTTCACTGATGACAATGCCATCTTCGAAAGCAAACTGATTGGGTCCTCCCGGGGTTGGCGTCCCCGGATAAAGCCACTGGTCGCCCCGCCCCCCGGCCCGACCGCGATTGCGGCCGGTCAATCGCCGGGCATCAAAAATGACCCCCTCACGACTCAGAAACAGCTTTTCATCATCCAGGGCACGAAACCCCAGAGTGGCCTCATCCAGCAGGAAAACCTCCCCCGGAAAAAGCGCCCCGGGTCCAAAGACAAATTGTCTCGTGGGGTCGCCATCGACGGCAAGAACGATCCCCTCGAGATCGAACATGCCCTCTCCGGTGTTTTGCAATTCGACCCAAAATTCAAGCGAGTCGGCCGAAGGGAGTTCGTTGATGGCGAGTTCAACCGGGACCGGACCGGAATCAAAATTCCGCGTGCCACGTGTCCCGTCCGATTCCCTGGAATAGGTCCAGTTTTCCGGTGGTTGGTTTGCAGTATAAGGCTTGATCTTGGCAAGGGTGGCACCCGAGCCATCCGGTTCCACCGGCCACCTTCCTCCATCGCGGTAGTCCAACTCATCCATCAATCGATCACCCCGGTTGATCAGGCGAAGTCGTTCCCCTCCGTTGCTCAATCGCCCGGGAAATGGTCCAAGCTCGCCCGGGGCCGGGTTTCTCGCAATCACGAGATACTGTCCGGGTTCGATGAAGGTTCCCTCGGGAATGACGTAACCAATTCCATCCACCCGCCACCCGGAAATATCGGTTCTGATTCCCATCTGATTGAACAACTCAATCCACTCATCGGTGCCCGAAGCATCGCCCGGATTGTAGTGAATTTCGTTGAAGACCACGACGGAGTCCGGCCTCGAAGCCCGGCGGTTCAATCCCACATCCGGCACCGGAGGCAGGGAGTTCGGGTCATTGGGATCACTCCCCGAAGACACCTCGATGTTGTCATTACTGTCATCCCCGTCGGAGTCGGCAAGCGTGGGATTGGAGCCGGTGTCTCCGGGACCTGAAAAAACGCCGATCCCGGTTTCAACGCCATCATTCAAGGTGTCTCCGTCACTGTCGGGATTGGTCGGGTCGGTTCCGGTATCGGAGGGTCCCACAAAAATGCCGGTTGCCGTTTCCACTCCATCCGGAAGGGAATCACCATCGGTGTCTGAACGGGTCGGGTCGGTTGCCGGCCTCGGCGCAGCGCCATTGATCTCATCGTCGTCCTGCAGGCCATCGTCATCGGTATCCCCTTTCCCGGGATCGAGATCAGGAAACTGGTCACTCAACTGAAACTCTTCCAAATCGCTCAGGCCGTCATTGTCGCCATTGGCACCCGCCAGACCGGAGAAAGCCCCAAGATTCCCTTGTCCGGCCCAACGTTCCTCCCACCAATCCGGCAGAAGGTCCCCGTCCGTATCAGCACGAGTCGTGATGACAAAGGACCGCTCCACCGTCGCCTCCGACGGCGAACCGCTCGCTCTCACTCTGACCGAGAATTCCTCAAGATCGCTTGAAGAAGAAAAGTCGAATAAACCCAGCTCCAGTCTTCCGCCGTTGATTTGGAATCTCCCGTTGTCATCCGCTCCTTGCCCGCTCACGAGCGCAAATGAAACCGCATCTCCCGGCTCTGTAGGAACCATGGTGAGATCTCCGACCAAAGTTCCCTGGCCATTCGATGACAGGAAAGTCGAGGAAGACAGATCAAGGGAACGTTGCAGGCCTTCGAATTGAACTTCGGAAAGACCGTAAAACTGATTGTCTCCCCCATGGTTGGAATTGATGTCGAATTTGATGTAGCGGGCGGCAAACGGAGCGAAGGAATCAAATCTCTCCCCGGTATAGTTGCTGGAGCCCGTGGCCTCGGCGAAGTTTGTGATCCCTGGAACCACCGAGCCCAGCGCTGCTGTGACACCATACTCAATCGTCACTGAATTCACCCCTCTTCCCGTGAGATTGGGGGGCGATTCATTGTAATTCCAAACGTGGATCGCGCTGATCGTGTAAACATCTCCGAGATCGAAGATCACAAACGGGTCCGGATCAACTCCTCCAAAATTTGTTCCGGTCGAAAGCCACATGTTGGGCTGAACCGTTGCAGTATGCCGGCCGTTTGAGAGCCCGCTTCCATTGACGATGAAATCATCCTGCCGGTTGAAGCCTCCTCCGATCTCGCTCGATGAGCTCACGTTTCCCGGAGGAATGGAAATCACCTGTCCGGATGCCAAGGAAACGACAAACGCAGACAGGCCAAACCAAAAAAGCCGCAAATTGAAAGGCATCCACCACTCTACTGGTCTTTCTCAATGATGGCAAAGAATCGTTTCGGGCCCACCAGAGGAACACCTTCCTGAACCAAGGGCGCGCCGGTTCCATTAAATCCTCCGTAAACCACCCCATTGGCTTGATACACCGGCCAGGTAGCCGGGTCGGAGGAAAGGTCGACAGAACTTACCAGATCGTAGACCTTTCCGGAAAGGGATGGCCACTCAAAGCGAAGCCCCGTCGTTGTGGTCGTGATCGCGAGCTCCAAATCCTGAACCACTCCCACGCCGAACCGGCTGAAATCACCGTTCATCACTTCCATCACTTCTTCGGCCGACAATCCTCCGCTAAAGATGGCAACGTCATCAAGCGATCCAAGAAAGTCCGTCACGAGATCGGCCCGATTCCCGATCCGGAGGCTTCCATCGCCATCCCCGACCGGAGTGAGCGCCTGGACCTGAGCTTCCTGAACACCATCAAAGTAAACCGTCATCTGGTCACCGATTCTGGTCACCGCGATATGATGCCACTCACCGGGCGTTGGAACCGACAAACCGGTGACTTGGGTGGACTCACCCAAAACGCCCGTGCCAGTGAAAAACCGCGCCTGTCCTCCGTTCGCAAGGAGATACAAATCGTAAGGTGCCGGCTGGTTTCCAAGAGGACCTGCGGTTTTGCCAACAATGCCCCGGAAGCCGGAGAAGTCAGTCACGTTGATCCACGCCGTGATACTCATGTCGGAGAGAAGCGAAAGGCTTTCGGAATCGGCGGCCTCGAGGAAGGAATCAAAACCATCAAAGGTCATCACTCCGCCACGCTCATCATCATTGGCCCAGCTGGCTCCCGCAAAAACCGATGCGTCGTTTCCAAACCCGGAGCGGTCCGGTTGCGGATCGACATCACTCTCAAAGTCCCAGTAGCCAACCAGAAACGTGGTAGGCAGGGAGGTTTCATCATTGGGATCAGATCCCCTGACCACTTCCTGAAAATCTCCCGTGCCATCATCATCCGAATCGGTATCGGTGGGATCGGTACCCGTGTCATTGGCACTCACAAATACCCCTGAATTGCTCTCCACCCCGTCACTGAGGCCATCTCCATCGGTGTCGGGATTGGTCGGGTCGGTGACCGGACGATCTCCGCTTCCCATCCGCTCTTCTCCATCGGTAAGTGTGTCCAGGTCGGAATCGGAAGCATCTGGGTTGAGCAAGGGAAACTGCTCCCGCAGGTTGTATTCTTCAAGATCGGTCAGGCCATCCTGATCAACGTCAGCTCCGCCAAGCCCTGAAAAAAGAGAAAGGTCCTGGGGGCCCCACTCCCGTTCCCAAATGTCTGCCAAATTGTCGGAGTCCGTGTCGAGGGTGATCGTCGCGACCACGTTTCCCTCCACCACTTGTCCCGAGGGGGAGGAGGTGGAACGAACTCTCAGCGAGAAGGTCTGACCTTCGGATGAGCCGCTGAAGTCAAAGTCCCCGGTTTGCAATGCTGCCCCAACGAGCTGAAACCTGGCGTTGTCGTCGTCGCCTGCCCCTGCTACCAGTTCGTAGGTGTAGATTTCCCCGGCAACTTCGGGACGAGTTACCAGAACTCCTGCGGCGGCACCCTGTGAGGCGGAAGAAAGAAAGACCTCATCCACCAGATCGACACCAACAACGAACCCCTCGAATTGGACTTCGGAGAGACCATAAAACGCGTTGTCACCTCCGTGATTTGAATCGATGTCAAACCGGATGAATCGCGCATCAAAAGGGGTGAAGCTGTCGAAGAGTTCGCCGGCATAATCCGCCGTTCCATCCGCCTGGGCAAAGTTGGTGATCCCCGGAACACTGTTTCCCAAGGCATTGGTGAGACCATATTCCACCGTGACCGCATTCACTCCTCGTCCCGTCAGATTGGGAGGAGATTCATTATAATTCCAAACTCTAATCGCGGTGATGCGGTAGCTGGCACCCAGATCAAAGGTGACTGACGGATCTAGATCCTCACCGCCGA
>JASFWU010000347.1:0-3291 GCA_050049035.1 Akkermansiaceae bacterium
TCGAATATTGGAGCCTCGATCGCCTTCCTCGTCGGCCGCTATCTCGCGCGAGATGCCGTCGCCAGGAAAATTGAAGGCAATGAGAAATTCGCCGCTGTCGATCGCGCGGTGGGAGAAGGAGGTTGGAAAATCGTCATGCTGACTCGGCTCTCCCCGGCATTTCCCTTTGTGCTCCTCAATTATGCCTACGGACTGACACGCGTAAAATGGATCCACTATGCCTTTGCTTCTCTGATCGGCATGTTTCCCGGCACCGTCATGTATGTCTACTTCGGATCTCTCGGCGATCTTGCCGCGCAAGCGAATGGAGTCAGCACGGCAAAGATCGTGCTCTACATCGTCGCAGGGATCGCGACCATCGCGGTCACCCTCCTGATCACCCGGAACGCCAAACGTGCCCTGGCTGAAAAAGCCCACATCGAGAGCGAGTGATTGCCCCTACTCCCCTTCGGAGAGTTCCCCGGCGTAGAGATTGAAACCTCTCCCGCGAAGAAAACCTGCCAGGGTTTGTCCACTTTCCTCGGCCAGTTGCACGGCAAGACTGCTGGGAGCGGAAATGCCCGCCACCACGGGGATCCCGACAGAGAGCGCCTTCTGCATCAACTCGAAAGAGATCCGCCCACTCACGAGCAGGATCATTTCGTGAAACTCGAGCCCTTCGCGCAATCCCGCTCCGATGACCTTGTCGAGCGCGTTGTGTCGGCCGACATCTTCCCGAACGAGGTGCAATTCTCCCTCCTGTGAAAAGAGCGCCGACGCGTGCAGCCCTCCCGTCCGATCGAAAGTGGCCTGTGCCTCCCGCAGTTTCTCCGGCAGCTCCAGCAGCAAGGATCCCGACACGGAAAGGCCTTTCTCGATGGGAGGAAAGCTCTGGAAAACCGAGTCGATCGTCGCCTTCCCGCAGACTCCGCAACTGCTCGAAGTAAAGACATGACGGGTCAACTGATCGAGCGACGCGTCCCCGTCGATTTCCACCTCGAGAAGATTCCCCCGGCTTGCCCGATCGAGATCGGTGAGGTGCCGCATCTCCCTGATCTCGGATGCGGTTTCGATGACTCCCTCGGAGTAGAGAAACCCGATCGCGAGTTCCTCATCGTGCCCGGGAGTCCTCATCATCACGGACACGCTGCGCCCATTCACCTGCACCTCGAGAGGTTCTTCGGAAGCGACAAAATCCTGCTCCTCCCGTATCGGACTCCCTTCCCGAAATCGGTGGAGAGAAATCTCTCGATCGAATCCCAACCGCTCGATTTTCCCGGTATCCCGGCTCGAGTTCAGATTGGTAAAGAAAACGGCTTCGTCTTCGGAAACCGGTCTCTCGCGGATCAGGCCATTCTCCTCGGCTTGATCGAGAATCCGCTGCATCTTTCGCCTGCCCGAAGCGACCGAGTCTTCGAGCAGGCGCAACATCTCGATCCGCGGATACCACGCTGCCAGGGGCTCCCAGAAGCGAGTCCTCGGCACCTGGCCAATGTCGCCCGTTTTGAGCGACTCCAGAAACGATGCCTCCATCAGGGGCAGATCAACACCAAGCACGAGAATCCAATCTGCCGAGCTCGCGCGGAAGGCACTGAGCAGCCCTCCGGCCGGACCCAGGTCCGAATCCTCATCCCGCACTACCGAGACATCTTCAGGAAGAGAGTCAAACGACTGCTCATCGTTCGCCGAAAGCCAAAGGTGACGGGGACCAACGGACCGCAGGATCGAGAGCTGTCTCTCGTAGAGCGGCTCCCCACGCCAATCGAAAAACGCTTTGTCCGATCCGAAGCGACTCGATCGCCCTCCCGCGAGGAGAACGGCATCAAATGAAAGGGCTCCTGACATCAGGGAACGCGATTACTGGTCCCGAGCAGATCATTGACTGCCTTGTTCGAGACTCGGACGATGTATTTGTTAGGCTGTTTTCCCAGCCCTCCCTGCAGGGTCTCGAGGACAGGGCGAGCCACCTCGTCAAGTTCGTCGAGAACGATGGCAGCTTCCAGCCTCGCCCACTCCCCTTTCCCTTTCATTTCCTCGGCCACGACGGAGAGCGCAGGGTCTGTCAGCCCCATACGACAGAGGGCTCGACCTGCAGCGATGCGCACGGTGGGACTGGGATCTTCAAGCCGTTTTTCGAGAGCGATTGTCGTATCTTTGAAGGACTTGGCCTCCTCGGCAAAGTTCCCCAACCCGGTCGCTCCCCAATAGCGGATCACCGAGTCTTCGTGATCGAGGGCCTTCCTCAGGGCGGGAAAGGCGGACTCCCCCTCCGACGCTCTCGTCGCGATCGAAGTGAGTTCGCGAATGTAGGCACTCTGATCGGTCTCCCCATGAAGGATCCCGTAGGTCGATCCCGCACTTTCTTCCCGCTCGTCGATCTCCGATTCCGGGATCAGGCCGAGATCTCCAATGCTCAGTTGCCAGGCGAAGAGCGCCTCTTCCAGCTCTTTCAGTTTCTCGGCATAGGCCGGATCGTCGGCGAGGTTGTGGATCTCGTGAGGATCCTTCTCAAGATCGTAGAGTTCCTTGACCGGCTTTCGACCCGCGGAGAAAAGGGCCATTGCGTCGGTCATCTCCCCGGCCCCTTCGGCCTTTCGAATCTCCTGCATCGTCGCCCCTTTCTCGGGAGTATTCATGTATTGGTAGTACGGCTTGAGCGGCTCGAAATTCCGGATCAGGCGGAAGCGCTTGTCACGCACCGCGCGGATGATGTCATAGCGTTCGTCCATTCGATCCCGGGCTCCATAGGCATAGGCTCGCGGCGATCGATTGGGCTCCCCATCAAACAAAAAGGGCACTCCCTGCATGCCCTCCGGAATCGCCAACCCGGCGAGTTGAAGCATGGACGGAGCGAAATCGACGGAGTTGATCAGCTGATCGTCGACCTCTCCCGGATCGGTGGTCCGGAAGGAAGCAAACTTTTCCGGGATGTGAGCAATGAGGGGGATATGCGTTCCCGAGTCGTAGAGCCAACGCTTGGCCCGAGGCAATCCCACGCCATGGTCCGACCAGAACATCACGATGGTGTTTTCCCACTCTCCGGCAGCCTTGACTTCTTCGATCAGTTTCCCAGCCCATGCGTCCATCGCAGTGATGAGTTCATAGTTGCGCTTCCAGTCCTCGCGCACGATGGGCGTATCGGGATAGTATGGAGGAAGATTCTCGAAGGCGCCCGGATCCTGCCGTTGATCATCCGGCAGGCCTTCCGTTACCTGCTTGTATTTCGACTCGCTGGCGATCCCGCTCTCATGGCATCCGGTGTAGTTGAAGACCGCGAAGAAAGGCTGTCCCTCCGCGCGATTCTTCCAATGC
>JASFWU010000348.1:0-3285 GCA_050049035.1 Akkermansiaceae bacterium
AATGGATCGTCTCCTCCTTCGGAAATATGGAAATGAATATCGCAAATACCGAAAAACGGTTCTGCCGCCTCCTCATGCCGAGCCAGATCCCCATGTTGCAAGGCTACTGCAACCCGCTGTGGGTGAGTCGACTGAAATAGGGCAGGCAAACACCCAAAAATAGACGTTGCCAGCGGGCTCGATCAGTGGTGGACTCCGTCAGGATTATGGCAAACGCAACGAACGTTCTGACGCAGGGAATCGAGATCAACGGTTCCATCAAGTTTTCCAACGACATGATCATCGATGGCAAGATCGATGGAGAAATCATTTCCGAAAAGGGAAAGGTGACCATCGCCGAGAACGCTTCGATCAAGGGCGATGTGAAGGCAGGAGAGGTCAAGCTCTACGGACGCGTCGAAGGGACCATCGCTTCCGAGCGTTGCGAACTGAAGCAGAAATCGTTCCTCAAGGGTGATATCAAAACCAAGTCACTCAGCGTTGAGGAAGGTGCCACTCTCCAGGGCAGCACCCAGAGTGGAGCATAGTCCACCCAGAACGACCAAAGATTTTCAAAAGGCGCCGCTTCGAATGGAGTGGCGTTTTTTATTTGGGGAAGGAAGCCCAGATTGATTTGAGATAGGGGGCGTCGGTGAAATCCTCAGGCATTGGGAGAGACTTTAGTAATGCTCCCTTCAGCTGCCGACTGAAGTCTGCAACCGACATGCCCCGGAAATTGGTGGAAGCGAGGATGCGTCCGCCGGGTGCGATGCAGGCGGCGGCGAGGTCGAAGAGTTGGCCGTAGTCCTTTTCAACACGGAAGACCTTGCCTTTGTCGTCACGAGAAAAGGTCGGAGGATCGAGTATGATGAAGTCAATGGTGCGTCCTTGTTTGGCGAACCGGCGGAGCCAGTGGAAGGTGTCGCCTTTGCAAAAGTAATGGTCTTCCGGGTCGAGTTGATTCAGGCGGAAGTTCTCGCGCGCCCAGTCGAGGTAAACTTGCGAAAGATCGAGAGTGGTGGTGATTGCACCGGAGACTGCGGCTGCCACTGAGAAGAATCCGGTGTAGGCAAAGGTATTCAGGACCGTTTGCCCGGGTTGGACAAGTTGGCGCAGAAGCTTCCGGTTGTCGCGTTGATCGATGAAGATTCCCTGGGAATAGCCGGATTGAAATGAAAGCCGGGATTTCAAGCCATGCTCCATTCCAGTGAAGAACTCCGGCACCTCCGGTCCATCGAGATGCACTGGTGATTCCTTTTGATGCTGATCGAGGCGTTTCCAATAGAGCGGGTTTCCATAGTTGGAGAGCAAGTCGATAACCTCGGGATTGGGGCGTCCGGTGGTGGTGGAAAGAAGCCAGGCCTCGCCATAACTTTCGAGAATATGACCGGGGAGACCGTCGCCATCGGCATCGATCAAGCGAATCAGGTTGGTTTCGGGCGACTGCAACGGCTCTCTTTTTACGAGAGAAGATGAGATGATTTCTTGCAGGCGAGGGTTGGACATCGGGCGCGGGCGTTCTAGCATCGATCCCGTCATGAGCGAATGGAAATCCCAACTCGATGCTGCGGTGGAACGAGGCGACGTTTCGAAAGAAGCCCGGACCAACATTGATCTTTATCTTAAGGGAACCGCATCGCCGGTTGGCGAGGCCGCCATCACCGAGTTGCTGAACGGAGAAGAATGGCAGGAAATCGACGATCGCTTTTTTAAAACCATGGCTTTCGGGACCGGAGGTCTTCGGGGGCGGACGGTGGGTCGCATCGTGACGCAGGCCGAGCAAGGTGAGGGCGGTCCCTTGGATCGCCCGGAGCATCCCTGCGTGGGCACCGCCTCAATGAACTTCTTCAACCTCAAGCGAGCCATGATCGGGCTGGTGACTTACGTCAAACAAAGCTTTGAAGGCGAAGGAAGACCCTCTTTGGTGATTGGGCATGACACCCGTCACTTCTCGCGCGATTTCGCCGAGACTTGCGCCAAGGTCGCGACCGACCTCGGTTGCGATGCCTACCTCTTTGAAGCAGAGCGGGCCACTCCCGAGATTTCCTTCGCGATTCGTCATCTCCGGGCCGATTCCGGAGTCTGCCTGACGGCCAGTCACAACCCGTCGCATGACAACGGCTTCAAGGCCTACATCAACGATGGTGGTCAATTGGTGGAACCACACGCCACCGGTGTCATCTCCGAAGTCAATGCCTTGACCAGTGAGAGCTACGATGCGCTTCCCGAGGAAGAGCAGGGGACACTCACGATCCTCGGTGCCGAGATGGACCGAACCTACATGGACAAATTAAAGACCGTTCTTTTACGTCCTGATCTTTTGAAAGGTCGAAAAGCCAAGGTCGTTTACACCAACCTGCACGGAACCGGAGGGATCATCATTGTTCCCATGTTGGAAGAATTGGGTTTCGAAGTGGTCACGGTGCCGGAACAGGACGGTGGCGACGGACGATTCCCAACAGTGGCGTCGCCCAACCCCGAAAATGCCCCGGCGTTGGCCAAGGGGATCGAACTTGCCGAAGAGGTCGGTGCCGATGCCGTCATTGCCACCGACCCCGATTGCGACCGGATGGGTGTGGCGGTGCGAAATGCAGCCGGCGAGATGGAACTCCTCACCGGCAACCAGATCGGTTCCCTGTTGGGTTGGTATCGCATCAAAACGATGTTCGAGTTGGGTTGGTTGACGGAAAGCAATCGCAGTCGTGCCGTCTTAATCAAGACCCTCGTCACGACTGAGCTACAGCGTGCGGTTGCCGAGAAATATGGAATCAGTGTTGTCGATACCCTGACCGGATTCAAATACATCGCGGAGAAGCTCAAGAAGTACGAGGATGCCATTCCCGCAGACAAGAAAGGCGACTATCGCAGTTTGACCGAAGATGAGAGCCGCAAGCTTCGCCTGGAATACTCCAAGTTCTTCGTTTTTGGAGGAGAGGAGAGCTACGGTTATCTCGGCTCCGATTTTGTCCGCGACAAGGACGGGAATGCTGCCGCAGTGATGTTTGCTGAGTTGGCGGCTTATGCCATGAGCGAGGGAACCACCATTGCCGGACTTCGTGACCAGGTTTGGGAGGAATACGGAGTCTACCTTGAACAAGGCCAGTCACTCGTCATGGAAGGCGGGGAAGGAGCCCGCAAGATTGCCGCCTTGGTCGAGTCCTACAGTTCGAATCCACCCGAGGAAGGGGACGGTTCCAAAGCGGTGGCGGTCCGGGATTATGCCAAGGGAGGATTTTATGATCAGGAAGGTGATGCCTTTCCTCCCGCCGCCATGCTCTTTGTCGATTTGGAGGACGGCCGACGCTT
>JASFWU010000349.1:0-3283 GCA_050049035.1 Akkermansiaceae bacterium
AAGGATAAAACCGACCTCACCATTTACACGCCCGGGAGCAAAGCGGGGATCCCGGTTTCGATTCTTAGTTCACTTGAGGTGCCACCGTTCGAGGTGCTGGACGACGGTGAATTGCTGGGGGAAAGAATTGAATCAACGGTGTCCTCGCTGCTGTCGCTGGTCGGAGTGGATGCTGACCCGATTCAATCGCCCGAAGCCATCCTGCTGGGGGCCATTTTCAGTCACTGCTGGCAGGCCGAGCAATCGCTGAGTCTCGAGACCCTCATTCGCAACATTCAGCAGCCACCCTTCGACAAGGTCGGGGTCATCGATGTGGAGTCGTTCTTGAGTGCCAAGGACCGGCAGAAGCTCGCGCTGCGATTCAATGCCCTGCTTGCGAGTCCCGGATTTGCCACCTGGCTGGAAGGCTCGCCGCTCGATGTGCAGCGCATGATGTATGACGATGCCGGGAAGCCGCGTGTCTCGATTTTCTCCATCGCCCATCTCAGCGACAGCGAGCGCATGTTCTTTGTCGCTTTGTTGCTGAACCAGATGCTTTCGTGGATGCGGGCTCAATCGGGCACCACGAGCCTGCGGGCCTTGCTCTACATGGATGAGATCTACGGCTATCTTCCGCCAACCGCCAACCCGCCGAGCAAGAAGCCCCTGATGACCATGCTCAAGCAGGCGCGCGCTTTTGGGCTTGGCGTGCTGGTGGCGACGCAGAATCCGGTCGATCTCGACTACAAAGCATTGTCGAACATGGGGACCTGGCTCCTGGGGCGCATGCAAACCGAGCGGGACAAAGCGCGGGTTCTTGATGGGTTGGCTGGAGCCTCCGATGCGCAGGGAGGCGGATTTGATCGAAAGGAAATGGAGCTTCTGCTGTCAGGTTTGGACAGCCGGGTCTTTCTGATGAACAAAGTTCACGAGGACGGCCCGGTGGTGTTTCATGTGCGGTGGGTGATGAGTTACCTTCGCGGGCCCCTGACACGACGTCAGATCAAAACCCTGATGGATCCAAAGCGAGAATTGGTCGGGGAAAAGAAAGCGGTGAGTGCGGCACCCATGGGGATGAGTCGGGCTGCTGAAAAGGAGCCGCCCCGGGAGCGTCCGGTGGTGGGGCAGGGAGTGAAGGAGTTCTTCGCTCCGTTTGCGGGAGAAGCCGATGGCGTGACTTATCATCCGGCCCTGTTGCGGGAAGCCAAGGTGCATTTCACTTCGCGAAAATCCGGCATGGAAGGAACGCGTCTCGTGCGGCTGGTCAATCCGATGGGAAGCCGTGCCATCGATTGGTCGACCGGGTATGAATGCGGGATTCCGTTGAAGTCTCTGACTGACCGTCCACGCGACGGAGCCGGGTTTGGCGAGTTGCCGGGCTATGCCATGAATGCTGACAACTACAAGCCGGTGGAGGACGAGTTTGAGGATGAGATTTACCGAAAAGAACGGGTGAACCTGCTCTTCGCTCCGCTCTACAAGATGTATTCCAAGTTGGGTGAATCGGAAGGCGATTTCCGGTCGCGCCTGTCGATCAAAGGAAGGGAAGCCCGCGATGAAGCGGTGGACAAGATGAGGGACAAGTATGCCTCGAAGATCCGGACCAAGACCGGGCAGCTTGAGCGGGCCAAGCTGGCGGTCGATAAAGAGGAAGCGGAAGCCAGTGCATCCACCTGGCAGGCCGGGGCCTCTATCCTTGGAGGTTTGCTTGGAGGCCTTCTTGGAAAACGGAAGTCGCGGAGGAATCATTTGTCAGGTGCCACCCGGGCGATGAAACAGCGGGGTGATGTGCGAAGAGCTGAGGAAAAGGTCCGCTTGATTGCGGGAGATCTGGCGGAGCTTGAAGCCGAGCTTGCCGATGAGATCCGGGAAGTGGAGGAGAAGTACGATGCTCTTACGACTGACCTCGAACCGGAAGTAGTCAAGCCTTACAAAAAGGACATCGATGTCCGGGTGGTGGGGCTCTTGTGGCTGCCCTTCGATGAAGAGCAAAAGCCGGTTTGGTAAGGGGGGTGGTCTCCCGTCCTTGCCAACAGCTTGTTTTTAGTGATCCTCCGCCCATGAACATCGAGGAGCTCAAGCTGACCACCACGGAAGAGGTGATGTTTTTTGACACCGATTGCGGGGGTGTGGTTCATAACATTGCTTATCTACGAATGATTGAGACCTGCCGGACCAAGTTGGCCGGCTTGATGGGCATGGACCTGCGGACGATGTCCGAGACCGAGCTCTACCCGGTCGTGGTGCGAACCGAGATTGACTACAAACGACCGGCAAAATTGGGGGACCTTCTGGAAATCAAAGGACGGGTCAGCGAGATCGGAAAAGTGAAGTTCTGGTGTGACTTCGACGTGATACGAGGTGATGAAGTCCTGATCAAGTGCCGTCAGGCCCTCGCCCTGGTCCAGATGCCGGAGGGCAGGCCCAAGCGTTTGGAGTTTTGAATCCTTGGCATCGTCCCCCGATTGTTATTGGTGTCCCGGACTTGGCAATCCGAAAGGTTGGGCCGAAGAAGTAATCTCGCAATAACTGCAGCAATTGTCATTGTTCTGGTGTGAAGAAGAGGACAATCAGGCACATGGTTTTCGGTTTGGCGTTTTCGGTCTTTGGAATGAATGCCTGTCAGGAGGATGAAAAGAAAAGAAGTTCTGATCAGCGATCAGGTGAAAGCCAAACAGGAAAGTACCGGCCAGAAGTTTGGTATGACCTGAAGAACGAGCTGAACAGAGAAGTAGCGATTAGTGAGACTCAAGTAAGGCTGGCAAGACTTCGAATGCACTTGGAAGAGTATGTGAACGAAAACAACTGTGATTATCCATTGGAAACGGACCCAGTTGGTTCCGTTCTCTACAAAGTGCTTTCGGGCGACTATTCTGGAGAAGGAAAAGAACCGACCGGACCTGTTTATTGGCGAGACCTCATCGGTGATGAGACAGAGGGATTGGTCGGTAGGGTCGATGGCAAACTGGTCATACTCGATGGCTTTGGCAGGCCATTTCGATATCGTTCAGCGTTAGATAAGGATGGAAATCCAAAACCTAATGTAAGAAATGAAGATTACGATTTGTGGTCAGTGGGTCCTGATGGATTGCCGGCCGACCCCGATACGCCGGGAACCTACTGGAGGGAAGAATGCCAAGATGACATCTGGAAGTGAACCCTGATAAACTTCCCATGTTTCCTGCTCGAATCTAAGGCTTCACCGTGGTGACCAGAGCGCGATCGGGGGCGAACAATTCCGCGGCGAGGCTTTGGATCTCTTCCGAAGTCACCGCATTAAGTTTTTCTGACATGCCGAGGTGTT
>JASFWU010000350.1:0-3278 GCA_050049035.1 Akkermansiaceae bacterium
TGAGAATCTCAAGGCTTCCAGCAAGGCGTGGCAGAAGCTTTGGGAGGGCGGGCTTTAAGCCGAGCTCAGTCTTGATTGATGATCTGATTGAGAACGTAGGGAAGAATCCCTCCGCTGAGGTAGTAGTCGATCTCAGCCGGGGTATCCAACCGGACCACCAATGGAATCTCTTTCCCGCAGCTGGTTTTTAGAAGGGCTTCCTGCATCGGGCTGAGCTCGCCGGCCAGACCGGTGATGTTGAAGGTGCACTCGTGCATCCCGGCCACTTCGTCATAGTCACTCTTGTTTTTGAAGGTGAGCGGCAGGACTCCCATTCCGATGAGGTTGGACCGGTGGATGCGCTCGAAAGACTTGGTCACCACGGCCTGCACTCCAAGCAAGGCGGTTCCTTTGGCTGCCCAGTCGCGTGACGAACCCATACCATAATCTTCGCCTCCGATGACGATGAGGTTTCGTCCGGTTTGCTGGTAAGCCACCGCGGCATCATAGATGAAGGTCGCCTTGGCCTCGGGAACGGTGTCAACCGGAGTGTCCGGAGCGGGGACTTCCGCGTCCCCAAAATAAAGGGTGTAGCCACCTTCCACCTGCTTTCCTTCATGAGTGGCCATGAGATTCTTGATGCGCACATTGCCAAAGGTGCCCCGCGTCATGATCCGGTCATTGCCTCGACGGGATCCGAACGAGTTGAACTGTGCCTTTTCGACTCCGTTTCTGGTAAGGTATTGCCCGGCGGGACTGGTCGGCGTGATTGCTCCCGCAGGAGAAATGTGATCGGTGGTGACACTGTCTCCGAAGATCCCCAGTGGACGAGCATCGAGGATGTCACTTCCTCCTGGCCTGGCCTCGCGCCAACCCTCCGGGAAAAAGGGTGGATTCTGGATGTAGGTTGAATCGTCATTCCAGGAATAGGTGTCACCGGTCGCAGATTCAATTCCGACCCATTGCTCGTTTGCGGTGTCAAGATCGGCGTAGAGGCGGCTGAAGACCTCGGGTTTGAGAGCCGTGCCAATGACCGATTGAAGCTCTTCGGCGGAAGGCCAAAGATCCTTGAGGTAGACGTGGTTTCCGCTCTGGTCCTGACCGAGAGGATCGTTGGTCAGGTCGATATCGACCCGTCCGGCAATGGCGTAGGCCACGACAAGTGGAGGAGACATGAGGAAGTTGGCACGAATGGAACCGTGAATGCGGGCTTCGAAGTTGCGGTTACCGGAAAGAACCGAAGCGCAAACGAGATCCTTCGATTTAAGAGCTGCTTCAATTCCAGGATTGAGTGGGCCCGCATTTCCGATGCACGTCGTACATCCGTAACCGACTGTTTCGAATCCGAGTTGGTCCAGTTCACTTTGCAAACCGGTGGCCTCAAGGTAGTCGGTCACCACTCGCGACCCCGGGCCAAGGGATGTCTTCACATAAGGAGCGACGGTGAGGCCGAGGTCGTTTGCCTTCTTGGCAACAAGTCCGGCAGCAAGCATCACACTGGGGTTGCTGGTATTGGTGCAGGAGGTGATGGCCGCAATGAGAACCGATCCATGCTGAATGGCTACCTCGGTTGGCTTCTCCTCGATCTTTACGTCATTGTTCGGATCGTCATCGGAGTTCAGCAAATCCGCTCCCTCGGGGGAAAAACCGGCAGGAGTGGCAAGCTCGAAGTTGACTACATCGTTGCGGGTTTCAGGAGAACGCCCAAAGCCACCCTCAGCAACCGGTGCGGTGAACAGGTGATTGAAGGATTCTCCAAGAGCCGGGACATCAATTCGGTCCTGTGGTCGTTTGGGACCCGATACCGCTGGGACTACGCTGGCGAGATCGAGTTCAAGATCGTCGGTGTAGTCGATTTCTCCCTTGGCCGGAATTCCCCACATTTCCTGGGCCCTGAAGTAGTTCTCAACAGTCGTGCAAAGTTCCTCCGGACGGCAGGTGCCACGAAGGTAGTTGATCGTTTCGGAATCAATCGGGAAGAAGCCCATCGTCGCGCCATACTCGGGGGCCATGTTGGCAATCGTGGCGCGATCGGGGAGGCTGAGGGCTTCCGCGCCCGGGCCATAGAATTCGACAAACTTACCGACCACGCCATGGGCGCGGAGCATCTCGGTGATCCTAAGTGTCAGGTCGGTTGCCGTGACCCCTTCGGTGAGTGATCCATGCAAGTAGACTCCTACCACCTCGGGAACGAGGAAGGTTACGGGCTGACCCAACATTCCGGCTTCTGCTTCGATTCCGCCCACGCCCCAACCTACGACTCCGAGACCATTGATCATGGTGGTGTGGGAATCGGTGCCGACCAGCGTATCAGGGTAGTAAGTGCCGTTTTTCTCGAGCACTCCGGTCGCAAGGTATTCGAGATTCACCTGGTGAACGATTCCGATTCCCGGAGGCACAACATTGAAGGTGTTGAATGCCTGCTGCCCCCATTTGAGAAACTCGTAGCGTTCCTTGTTTCGGATGAACTCGATGGCGAGGTTTCGGTTAAGTGCCTGTTGGGAGCCCGCAAAGTCAACTTGCACGGAGTGGTCCACGACGAGGTCGACCGGTACCAGAGGTTCCACCACCGATGGATCGGCTCCGGCTTTCTCGGCGGCATCGCGCATGGCTGCGAGATCGACGACCAGAGGAACTCCGGTGAAATCCTGCAGAACCACGCGGGCGACGGTGAAGGGGACTTCGTAGTCGCCCGGAGATTTCGCATTCCAGTTGGCCAGGTTTTTTACGTCGCCTTCAGTGACCTTACGCCCGTCGAGATTGCGAAGGAGCGACTCCAGAACGATTCGAATGGAGACAGGAAGGCGTGCCACATCTCCCACTCCGAGCTCCCTGAGTGCGGGTAGCGAATGGTAGGATGCCTGGGTTCCGTTGCCGTCCGTGAATGTTCTGAGAGTTTCCATCTAGCAGGAGACTAGCGGAAACCCTCCTTCGAACAAGGGGGAGATTGGCGGGCTTCCATCAGGAAGCCATGGCCGTGATCGGCGGAGCAAAGCGCGTCAGGTTGATCCCTTCTACGGCTGCCTTGTATTCCTCCATCGTCGGGGTCCGACCGAGAATCGCCGAAAGCACCACCACCGGAGTGGAGGAAAGAAGCGATTCACCTTTCTTGCGCTCGGAATCTTCCACCACGCGGCCCTGGAAGAGGCGGGTAGAGGTTGCCATCACGGTGTCACCCTTGGCCGCCTTTTCCTGGTTGCCCATGCACAGGTTGCAGCCCGGGCGCTCAAGATACATCATGTTCTCATACTCGGTCCGAGCCGTGCCTTTGGGCGCATTGTCATCGAATTCAAAGCCGG
>JASFWU010000065.1:0-10731 GCA_050049035.1 Akkermansiaceae bacterium
TCGAATGGCTCACAACCTTCTCAAAACGGATCAATCCAATAAGAAATCCCTCCCAATGAAACAAATGAGAGCCATGGCTGATGAGTCCTACCGAAACAAACTCCTCTCCCTAGCTGGATGACCCTGGTGCTTTGTTGTAAGCCGAAGCCTCGACGACGCCCTGGATGCTGCTAAACTAAACTTCAAATTATACAGTAACGACCCTGCTTAAATCAACGAAGCGAACAAGATGCTGCGATGAAACCCCAGCACGGAGATCAATGACTCTCGGGGACCGCTCCCGGCACCAGGGCTTTGATGTTATCCTCGTGAACAGGCTGCTTCGCACTCCATCTTCCTTGAAACTTTCACGCTCGAGGAAAATGGCTTTGGTTGCCTTGTAGGACGGTAGACGACGGTTTTCGTCTGGTAGGGACGTCTGGCTATTCCCCTGAGCTAAGTCGAGTGATCTTCATCTTACGAAATTTCACCCAACCAGCGTGACCTTCGGCGCCGTAGGTTTGAATGGCAAGGCGTCCGGGTTTGAGATGGTTGGCGAGTCGTTTCTTGTCGTTGAAATCGACGATCTTGTGTCCGTTGAGCCAGACTTCGATGTGGGAACCGACGGCTTTTATGCGGAGGGCGTTCCACTCTTTTGGTTTTCGGAACTTGTCCTTGGTGTCTCCTTTGTCGAGCCAGTCGTCGAGGTAAAGTCCGACCGGTTCATCGGCGGCTCCACGGCCGATGTTCACCTGGAGACGATCACCTTTCTGCCCATCTTGGTACCGAAGGTAGATCCCGCTGTTGTACTTTCCATGTTCGTCGATCTTGAAATCGAGGCTGAGGTCAAAGTCCTGAAAACTGGCTTTGGAAATGAGGAGGCCCGAGCGTTTTGGGTCTCCATCCTGACCTCCGGAGAGAATGCCATCTTGATAAGACCACTTGGCGCCTCCTTTGGTCGTCCAGTCGTCGAGTGACCCTGAGGGGAAGAGGGAGACTTCCTCGGCGGATAGTAGAGACGTGAAGAACGAGAGCAGCAGGAAACGGAACATCACGCCGAGTTTTCCTGAAGATGAGTCGCGAGTGCAATGAAATAGAAACGAGCTTTTGAACGAGCACCTCTCCCCTGACAGTATGATTTGGGTGACCTCTTTCCACACCTTGCTCATTTTGGCGACCTTGTCATCGGGATTCGCTCAAACCAAAAACGATATCCTCTTTGCCACCGGCTTCGAGGATGAGTCCTGGCGAGACCACTTGAAGGGTGGGAATCGGGAAACGGTGACCATAGTGAAGTCAGATCCAAAACGAAAGTTTCAGTCCCTTTCGGGCAAGGCGCTCTCGATCAGGACGCCAAAGGGGGCGCACTACGGGGCCAGTATTGAGTTTCCGTTCAAGAAGGTCAAAGGAGGCGAACCTTCCGAGGTTTACTTCCGCTACTACCTTCGGTTTGGGGATGACTGGAATCCAACGGGAGGAGGGAAACTTCCCGGGATCGGAGGAACCTATGGCAAGGCCGGTTGGGGTGGTCGTCCCAGCGACGGTACCAATGGGTGGTCGGCAAGGGGGCTTTTCAAGGCCAGCAAGGATGGCAAAACCCCGATCGGGTTTTACTGCTACCACGCCGATATGAGGGGGAAGTATGGCGAGAACTGGGTCTGGGACCGGGACAAACTCGGTTTTCTGGAAAACAACCGCTGGTACTGCATCGAGCAATTCGCCAGGCTCAATACTCCCGGAAAAAAGGACGGGGTTCTCCGCGGCTGGATCGATGGCAAGCTCGCTTTCGAGAAAACCGACGTCCGCATGCGGAAGACTCCCAAGCTCAAGATCGAGAACATCTGGATTAATCTTTACCACGGTGGAGGCAGTCCGGCTTCGTCCGAAAACCATCTCTTCATAGACGAGATCGTGATTTCCAAAAAGCCGATCGGCCCAAGAAAGTAGTGCCTGACCGCTTGTGAGATTTCTCTGACCTTGAAGCTTACGGTCGGAAGAGGAAGACTCCCAAAAATTCCAAACAAAACGAAAAGAGAGATGATTCGAAAAATCCTGTATACGGTTTCCTGCCTGGTGGCGGTTTTCGCCGAAGCCAAAGGAAGTCGCCCCAATATTGTCTGGTTGGTCAGTGAGGACAATTCCGCCGAATGGCTGAAGCTCTACAGCGAGAATGGTGTCGCGATGCCAAACGTTGAGCGACTGGCCAAGAACGGTTTGGTTTTTGATGAGGCCTTTTCTTGCGCGCCGGTTTGCTCAGTCGCGCGAAGCACCATCATCTCGGGTTGCTATGCGCCTCGCGTGGGAGCGCAGTATCATCGGAGGCAGGAATTCGTGCCGATGCCCGAGGGAGTGAAGATGTTTCCCTTTTATCTGAGAAAAGCCGGTTACTACACCACCAACTGTTCCAAGGAGGACTACAATTTTCGCAAGGAAGACAAAGCGGGAGTCTGGGACGAGTCCTCAGGAAAGGCCAGCTACCGGAAGCGGAAGGCAGACCAGCCGTTCTTCCACGTTCAGAATTTTGGAACCACTCACGAGGGACAGTTGCACTTTGCCAAGAGCGCTGTCGGGACCAAAACGCAAACCGATCCCGCCTCGGTCAGGCTTTACGACTACCATCCGGATACCGAGATCTTCCGTTACACCTATGCCCGTTATCACGATCATCACCGGGCGCTCGATGAGGGGATCGGCAAGTTTCTTCAAAAGCTGGAAGAGGACGGGTTGATGGATGATACCTTCATTTTCTACTATGGCGATCACGGCGGGGTTTTGCCTCGTGGGAAAGGATATGCCTACGAAAACGGCCTTCATGTTCCCATGGTGGTTCATGTTCCGAAGAATTGGCAGCATCTGGCTCCAGCCAAGCCAGGAAGCCGCATTAAGGGGTTTGTCGAGTTTGTCGATCTGTCGGCCACGGTGTTGAATTTGGCCGGGATTGAAGTGCCCAAAGGAATCGACGGGAGTCCCTTTCTCGGGAAGGGAGTGACGCTGGCGGAGCTGAACAAGCGTGACCGCAACTTCGGTTATGCCGATCGCTTCGACGAGAAGTACGATCTCGTTCGTACGATTCGCAAAGGTCGATTCCGCTACATGCGAAATTACCAACCGTTCAATTTCGATGGTCTCCAAAACAACTACCGCTACAAGATGGCTGCCTACCGGGAATGGCGTGAACTCTATCAGGCCGGGAAATTGAACGAGGCGCAAAAACAGTTCTTCGAAGCACGTCCGGTCGAGTGTTTGTTCGATTTGGAAAGCGACCCCGACGAAGTGAAGAACCTGGCTGGAGATCCGGCGCACGCGGAAACGCTCGCCGAGCTGCGTGGACTGTTGCAGGAGCAGGTGAAGGGAATGCCCGACCTGAGTTTCATTCCCGAGCCGGTTTTCTTGAGGGAAGGAAAGAGCAACCCCGTCGCATATGGACAGAAGAGGAAGGGCGAGATTGCCGGATTGGTCGAGATTGCCGACCTGACCTTGCAGCCTTTCGCCAAGGTGCAACCGGAGATTGAAAAGGCTCTTTTATCGTTCAATCCCTGGGAGCGCTACTGGGGGCTCATCGTTTGCTCTACCTTTGGAGAGAAGGCCGCGCCCTTTTATGAGAAGGCCAAGTTTCTTGCGGCTTTGGATCAGGAGGGCTTGGTCCGGGTGCGTGCCGCCGAGTTTCTCGGGCTGACCAAACAGGCAGATCCCCGTCCGGTGATCATGGATGTGCTGCAAAAGATGAAGGACCCGGGGGAAGCCACGCTGATTCTTAATACCATGGTCCTTTTGAATGACTCGGGCCTGGGCTATGAGTTCGACCTGAGTAAGTTTGCGAAGGCCAGCTGGGCCAAAGGAAAGCAAAGCCAGGCGTCACGACGGATGCTATACCTGAAGAATTAACGTTGGGCTTAAGATCTCTGGAGCACCGGGTTTACGGAAGCTCCACCCGGAGCCGGATAAACTGAGGAGAGACCGCAGCGGAATTGGAATCAGTCTCAAAGGTGACCTCGTCGAAGCCCGCAAGAGTGGGATGGGGAGTCGAGGAAATCTCGGTGGTGGTGAGAACGTCCCAGGTCGTGAGGTCGGAGGAGGCCTCGACGGAATAGAGAAGATCATGGGTTCCGGTTTGCCTGCGGTTGAAGGTGATCTCCAGTTTTCCGCTCGCGCTGTTGAATTCGTAGGCGGGCCTGAAATCAAGGTGGTCGTTTAGGCCGGGTTGGCTGCCAAGGGCATATTCAAGGAGGCGGGGGAGTTGGTCGCCATCAAGGTCGGCGGTCCAATCGAAGTTGGCATTCCCAAAGAACTGTCGATGCCATGCTGAAGCGAGGTTGTTGGTCTCGTTGAAAACGGCTGCGATCTCCGCGGCGCTCAAAGCCGAGGGATAGAGGCGGAAATCATCAATGTCGCCATTGAAGTTGTAGTTGGCCGCGTGATTGGATCCTCCGAGGACCGCGGTGCTGCCTCCGGCGGTGTTCATGGTGCGGTTGGCGGTGGACTGGATCCCATCGAGGACACCGTCGACATAGAGCCGGGTTTCCTGGACCTCGAGACTGCCGTTTCCATTGAAGTCATCGCAGATCGCAGCGACATGATGCCAGCTGCCATCTGCGACGATGGTGGTTCCGACGATACTTCCGCCCTGGACTTCGAGGCGGAGCTCCTGGGTGGTGGAGTTTCCACTGCTTCCGTTGAGACGGAAGGTGAAGCGTTCCCCGTTGCTGTTGTTGCCGTAGCCAAACATCGTTTGATTTTCGGTAGCGGTTCCAGCGGTGGCTCGAACCCAACACATCACGGTGCGGGGAGAGTCGCCGGAGGGGAGACTGGCAATCCCGGTGAGGCTAATTTGATCGTCATTTCCATCAAAGGTGAGAGCCTTGCCGTAAACGCCATCGATGCGGGCGGCGTCGGGATTGGCAAAGCCGGACATTGTACCAAGGAGGTAACCCGCCGCTTCGAAGATGTCCGCACCAGTCGGCTCATTGAGGGGAATCCAGATGTCATTGGACTGGAATTGATTCGTCACTTCGATGTTCCCAGCGACGGTATTGGCGCCATCAGTAATGGTGTAAGTGAAGGAATCGGTGACGAAGATTGAACCATCGGGTGTGTAGAGAATTCCTCCGGGAACGATGCTGGCGGTGCCGAAGGCGGGCGAGGATACGGAAGTGATCGTGAGAGCCGAGGGGAGGCCGTCATCGAGATCGTTGTTCAGGACGTCGATGGTGATGGAGGCATTGTTGATGGTGTTGGCAAAGTCGGGACTGGCAACCGGGATGGGATCGGGAGTGCCTTCGATGAGAAATGCACTATCGGGAACGGGTTGGGTGCTGACCCCGGGGCCTGCCCAATCGAGAGTCAGAGCGGGTGTAACTCCGGGATCATTTTTGTAGTAAAGTCGATAAGGATGGCTGCCCGCTGCCAGACGGACGGTGCCTGATTGGGCGGTGCTGTCGTGGGCGTAGTCGTCGTCCACTACCATGATGTCGTGAATACGAAGAAAGGCTCTGGAGTCGGAATTGATCGTGAAGGTCCAGACACCGGAGGAAGGGATGTTCAAGTATCCGGTTTGAAGGTAACCACGCGCCATCTCACTTGCAGGGAGCACCGAGAGATCGATGTTGGTGCCTTCGCCATTGCTCGTTTCGCTGAGTGCCATGAACTCGGGAACCCAGTTCCAGAGGCCGGTGAAGGTTTGGTAGCGGGTGCCTGGCGTGAGCGGGGGAAGATTGATGGGTGGAGGAACATCTGCGGAGTCCCAAGGCCGGCTGGCGCTGGAATCCGGTTGGCGGATTTGCAGGACGCGGTCCTTCATCCGTTGGTTCAATTCGGTGAAGTAGACGGTGGTGTTGGAGAGGTTGGTCGCTTCCTCGAAGTCGGTGAGAGTATCGTAGATTTCGAAGTCGGTGCCTGCACCTCCCGGATTGTTGCGAATGCCCTTGTAACCATCGAGGTAGATCACCTGGGCTTGCGAGCGCGTCGTTCCGCCATGAACATCAAAGTCGCCCCAGTTGGGTGTGCTTCCACCGGTGGAGTATTCAATGTAGGTGGTCGGTGTCTTTTGAGTGCCGTTTCCCGTGAGGGTGGGGACAAGACTGACCCCATCGGTTCGAGCGGGAGAGGTGACTCCGGCAAGTTCACAAAAGGTGGGAAGCCAGTCGTGAAGCTGGCTGGGCAGATTGGTGAGAGAGCCGGGCGAAATGGTGCCGGGCCAGACCGCGAGGGAAGGTTCGCGAATCCCTCCTTCCCAACAGTCGCGCTTTTGACCTTCGAAGGGACCGTAGGAGTCGAAGGAGGTCGGAAGATAGGATGAGCCGTCGTTGGTTTGACTGTTGCTGAGGTAGTCCTCGCTGTGGGGGCCGTTATCGGATGAAAAGACGATCAAGGTATTGTCGGCGATGCCAAGGTCTTCGAGAGTTTTACGAAGGTCTCCGATGTTGTCGTCCATACGCCGGACAAGGGTGGCGAAGCGCTCCTCGACATCGGTCCAGCTGTTTCCAACCGCCGTGGTGTAGTCGGGATGGCGGTAGGAATCGATGGTGCCGGTGGCGGTATTGATCATGTTGCCCGGGGTGCCCAGCCATTGTACTCCGCCAGAGACTCCGAAGCCTGAATCGTCGAGATCATTGGAAGGATTCCAGCCGGGGTAAGCAATGGTGGGAAGTTGAAGAGCGGCGTGAGGAGTATCGTAGGCAAGGTAGAGGAAGAAGGGTTGCTCGTCGCCGTCACCCACCTCATCGATGATCAGTTTTTTGGCCCGTGCGGTGAAGAGGTCGGGAGTGAAGCACTTGTCGAGATCTTCCCTGATTTGAGTATCTTGATCGTAAAGTTCCTTCGTGCCCCGTGAATCGGTGACGTGGTCGGGATAGTGAGTGTGACCATCTCCGTGACGAACGTAGCCATAGAAGTAGTCGAATCCTCGTTTTGTCGGATACGCGGGCCAGGTGGCGGGACTGTTGCCGCTTCCCTGGGTGCCCCACTTGCCGATGAGGGCGGTGGAGTAACCTGCTTTCCTCAAGGTGTTGGCAAGGTTGTGGTTGTTTTCCAGTTCCTTGTCGAATTGGTTGTTGCGGATGTTGGCGTGACCTTGATGGAGTCC
Source organism: Akkermansiaceae bacterium (assembly GCA_050049035.1). GTDB lineage: Bacteria > Verrucomicrobiota > Verrucomicrobiia > Verrucomicrobiales > Akkermansiaceae > SW10. Next base: position 7,061 of record JASFWU010000065.1, read on the forward strand.
GGACAGCAGGGAGGACCGGGAAGGGGCGCAGACGGGAGCCGGACAGTAGTGACGGTTGAGGATCATGCCGTCGGCCGCCATTTGGTCAAAGAAGGGAGTCTTGTGCTTCTTGCCGGGCTTGTTGTTTTGCCAGAGGACACCGAGGTCGCCGTATCCGAGGTCATCCGCAAAAATGAAGATGATGTTCGGCCTGTTGGTTTTTGAGGTGCTGTCGTTTGGATTGGTTCCCTTCGCGATTTCGAAACCGTCGGGATTGGAGTCTCCATCGGTGTCCGCAAGCGTAGGATCGGTATTGTAAGTGTTGACTTCATCACCATCGCGAAGGAGGTCGCCGTCGCTGTCTGCGTTGTTGGGAATGGTGCCGAGGTTGAATTCGGCGAGGTCGGTGAGTCCATCGTTGTCGAAATCTCCGGTGCCATCCGAAGTGGTCAGGTTGCCGAAGTAGGTCGTTTCCCAGGTGTCATCGAGATTGTCGTTGTCCGTGTCGGCGGAAGTCGAAGTGAGGCGGGCGATGGATCCTCCGGAACCATCTGGGATGACCTCGAAGTTGGTCCCAATGACCGCCGGCGATCCATTGACGGTGATTTTTCCGAGGTGTTCCGAGATGAAGTTGGCGGGCGTTTCCGTGGATTGGATCTCGCCGGTAGAGCCGGTGGAAAACTCGACCGTCGAGTTGTTCAGCGGGTTTCCGTTTGTGCCCAACGAAAGAAGGCCGTTGCTCAGCGAGACGGAGGAGTTGGTGAGGAACTGGGCAATGATCGTGCCGCCTGTTTGGGTAATGGGGCCTTCGGAGATTCCTGCGCCATTGCCGAGATTCATGCGGAAGGTGCCGCCGTTGACGGTGAGTGACCCGGTGCCGAGATTGAGAGTGCTGCTGCCTCCGCCCGCTCCGCCGGGAGTGCCGGAGTTGACGATGAGGTCATGATTGACCGCAGTGTTTCCGTTGATTTGCGGGATGGCATTCACCCCGTCGCCATTGAGGGTCCAGTTGGCTTCCTGGTAGATGGAAATGCCATCGCCGCTGGCCGTCCAAACGTAGGTTGCAGCCTTGAGGGGCAGTGAAAATAGGATGAGGGAAAAAGAGGAACGTGAAAATGAAGTCGGACTCATCGATTGATGAGACCAGTTATCAGGGAGCGGCTGCAAGATCTAGGACGAAGAACGGACCCGGAGAAGAGGGACTATTGATAAGTCAGTTGCGCACTTGCGACGGTATCCTTGTCACTGACAAAGCGGATCCAATAGGCCTGGAAGTCGGGTGGGAAGGAATAGCTCATGACCTGCTTGGCTTCGTCCAATTGAAATGACCGATAATCCATCCAGTCTCCATTTCCCGTGATATCGACCTGCGCGGTGATTTGGCACGGAGTGTTGGCCGAGATCTTCAATTCCTTGCGATCATATCCGGTCATCAGGTAGGGATCGGAAGGGACTCCGGACTTCACTTTTGAATTCAACCAGGGGCCACCCTGTCCCACCGGCTTGCCAAGATCCCAGAGGTCGTCGACAGCCCCGGCCCAAAGCGCGGCCTTGCCATCATTGGAACGAATGAGGTGGGGATTGTCTTTGGGAGCATTTGTTCCGGAGGTGCCCGATAGAATCAGGAGACCTCGGTAACTGCAGAAGTCATGAAGGCGAAGATTGTGGGTGGCGATGGGGCGCACCCGGGGAAATCCGAGCGCGTTATTTGCCGGTAGCTCGTAAAAGGTGCCATGCGCATTGAAGAGGTCCCGCTCGGTGGCGACCTCCCGACAGATGCGCCCGGTTTCGTCGTCAAGGGCGGACGGGCCTTTGGGGAGGCGGAAGCGCTTCCCGTTGTCATCGATATAAAGGACCGAGGAATCTTCCACTTTGAGAATGCCGGCCCGCTTCGGGATGGCGGCGTTCTTTCGAAGCCAGGCGTCGGCCGTTTTGTTTTCGACCTTCACCAGGGAGAGGTCCGGGTTCAGTTGGTAGAGACCCATGTTCGAAGCGAAGTGAAGGTCGCGTCTGTTGTCTCCACGGGCACGCACGATTCCGCCGCTCGTTTCTTTTTCGTTTGCCTTGGCCAGTCCGTTGAACTTGTCGTGGTTTTGACCAGGCGTTCTTATGTCGGGATTGGCGTAGGTGAACCACGCACTGGCCTTGTCGACCGGAGCGGAAGATGTGACGCGAATCCAGGTACCTTTCGACTCAGCCGGAAAAGAATGCCATTGGTATCCATCGACTTTGACTTCGGTGAGCTTGGTCCAGGTGTTGTTGCCCTTGAGGTCGACCTCAAAGGTAAAGGTGGCAGGTGAGCTGGCGTAAAGATGGGCCGAGCGGTTTTGGAAGCCTGAAAAAAGGTAGGGGTCCGAGGGAGTGTCCGCCTTGATCTTATCGTTCAGCCAAACGGCACCACGTCCAATCACCGGTCCCAGATGATCGAGTTGCGCTGGCTTCACAAACCAGAGATTGGATTGTGATTGGGGCGCTGCAACGTGACCTTTGGCCTTCCTCTTGTTAAGGAACTCGCTCTTGGCGGTGTCGTCACAACCCATCACCACGTGGTCGCCCCACCGGGCAAAGTCGCCGATGACTTTCAAGTAAGTCGAGCGGGGCACGATGCCAGCGGAGTTGGCGGGTGTGAAAGTTTTTGGGAACTTCCAAAACATGCCGTGCATGGTCATGAGGAAATCGTCGCCTTCGCCAATCTCGCGAATCCGGGGCCACTCGGTGTTCCATCCATGCGCGCCGTCGTAACTGTGGCTCGCTTTGGGAAGACGATAACGGTGCCACTTGCCTTCATGAAGGCACATCAGAATGAGGGAGCGGGCATCCCAGCCATTGGTCCAGATGGGATCGCTTGATGGGTTCGACGAGCCGTAGATTCCTCCGGGGCCGGTGACCTCGGTGAATTGATTGCGAAGGACCACCTCGAAGTTTTTTTCCTTCCCATCCCATTGGGCGAGGACGCCGGACGGAGTGAAGGGATTGCTGCGGGCGGCTTTGCCGTGCTCGCCATTGTTAGCATAGATCAACTTTCCTTGGCCTGAATAGAGTCCCTTGCCGTGATAACCGGGAAGGTTGGTTTTCGGAGCTCCCTTTTGAGCTTCGTCGTAGAAAAGCGTATTGGTTTCCAAGGTGTGGACATTGATTTCGTAGATCGCCTCCTCCATGGAAGCGCAGTAGATTTTGTTGGTTGGATCCGTGAGGTGACGCGCGTTGCCTGTCGGGCGACCAAACATCTTCTTGTAAGGAATGACCCTGACCTTGCGGGATTCATCAATCGCGTAGGGCCCGATGAAGAGTTGATTGGATTCCCGGTGAATCATGCGGTTGGCCGGGGTTCCCCCAATACTTTCCGGTCGGACTGTCATGTTGAGGTCTTCGTCGATTTCGTAGAGCTTGTCCGAGGATCCTTTTGGGCTGTGCGGCGCATACGTCACCGCCCAAAGCCGGCCGGCAAAGGGGACAACTGCTCCGGTTCCGCACTCATTCTCATTGTTGAAAAAAGAGAGGTGGGGATAGATCCCGGAAAGGGAAACGTGTTCGGCGTTGGAAAAGGCACAGGATGCAATTGTGGCACAAAGAAAAGGAAGGAAGGGCTTCATGTGAGGAGACGCTTGAACGTGGGTTAGTCTACGATCTCCAGGATGTAAAACCTTCGGGGAGAAGTGACTCCGCTTTCAGTGTAAGACTTGACTTCATTC
>JASFWU010000351.1:0-3270 GCA_050049035.1 Akkermansiaceae bacterium
CATGACCCAGCGCGGAGGCATTCTTGAACCCGTGACCCGACAGGCCCGCGGCAAAGGCGACTCGCTCGCTCCCGGGGAGACGGTCGACGAGGTAGTGCTCGTCGGGTGAGTTCGTGTAGAAGCAGACTTCGTGGCGGATGCGCTTTCTCGAAGCCTGGGGGAAACAGCAGGCGAGGTAGTGCTCGATTCTCTCTGTGTCGGTGGGGTCGAGTTCGCGGGAGGCTTCGAGCGGATCCTCGATCTCGTCCCCGCCGGTGTGCTCGGCGAGCTTGAGCCCGGCGCCCGCCGAGGGGAAGCCGTAGAAACAATCCCCACCGAACTCGTGGGCGAAGCAGGGGAATCCGCTCGCCTCGCCGTAGAGAGCCTCGTCTACCTCGAACCAGTGCAGGTGCTTGCGCACAAGTTTCAGCGGCACGCGGAGCTCGGTCAGCAACTGGCTCGACCAGCACCCGGCGGTGACGATGAGACGATCGGCCTGGTAGCTTCCTCGGTCGGTTCGGACCTCGACTCCGTCACCGGATTCCTCCCACCCGAGAATGGTTTCGCCGTGCCGATGCTCGGCCCCGAGTCGGACGGCTTCGCGGAGATAAGCGGCGATGCAGTCCTCGACCCGGAGATATCCGGCATCGGGCTCGAAGAGGACCTCGTGGGAGTCGTCCTTCGCAAAGCCGGGCCAGCGGGTTTCGAAGTCGTCTGCGGACACCGATTCGATGGCGATCCCGTGGGTCTCCGAGCTGGCCTGGACTCCGGAGAGCAAGCCGCCCTCGGGCCGGCCGAAGTAGGCGACGCCGGTGCGTTGGAAAAGAGCTTCTCCGGTCCGCTCGACAAGCTCATCCCAGAGCCGGTAGGAGGCGCGCAGCAGGGGGACGTATGCCGGGTTCTCGAAGTAGGATTGCCGGATCATCCACGTTTCCCCGTGCGAACTGCCCCGATCGTGCGCGGGCGGGAAGCGATCGAGCCCGAGAACGGAAAGGCCTCGCTCGGCCGCATGAAACAGGGCGGAGCTCCCAACGCCCCCGGTGCCGAGAATGATCAGGTCGTGGCTCATGACAGTGACTTCATTGGATCTCCTATTCCGTAGCGGAATCGGCAACGATTCCGACGATTGCTGACCGAGTTTCGGAATGTCTCGGGGAGAACGCCTCGGGCAGAATGCCTAGTCCTTGATCTTGACGAGGATATTCCCCGCAGGCATCGACACCGGTGGATTCGGAGCGACGATCCCGTGATCGGCGAGCGTGTCGGTCGCGGCAGGCGTTTTCCCGGCGACACGGAGTTCGAACTCCTGGCCGGAGAGTTGCAGGGCACCGAGTGCGAAGGCCTTGACCTCGCCGAAGGTGGTCTCCTCGGTCACCTCCATCTCGACTCGCTGGTTTCCACTGGTCTCGGAAAGGAAGACCCGGAACGCTCCATCTCCGGCGGCGGAGGGGGAGCTGTCCGAATCGGAATCACAGCCCGCGACGAAGATCGCGAGCCCCAACAGGAAGGCGGGAACGCATTTCATGGAGAGCAGGATACCTTAGTTCGGTCCCGTGGAACAGGCTCGGGTGAGAATTTTCGTCTCCCGGGACCGCTGCTGGTGGCATTGCCCCGCCGGATGTGCCACCGTTCTCCATGCAATTCTTTTCCATGAAAACCATTGCCTCGTTGCTCCTGCTGGCGCTGATGACTTCATCCTGTGGGCAGCAGGGAGAGGAGGCGTCTCCCACGGATTCCAAGCTGAGAGTCCTGGCCTACAATGTCTGGTATGGATTTACGAAGGTTCCCGATCGAAAGGGCGCCTGGCTGGACTGGATGAAGGAGCAGGAAGCCGATGTGGTACTCCTCCAGGAGCTGAATGGATACAGCCCCGAGATGCTGGAAGAAGATGCGGCGTTCTGGGGGCACCCCCACACGGTTCTTCTGAAGGAGGAAGGGTTTCCCACGGGAATCACCTCGAGGTATCCCCTCGAAGATATCCAGAAAACCCTCGAAGGATTTCATCACGGACTGATCCGGGCCAGGATCCAGGGGATCTACTACTACTGCATCCACCTTCACCCGAGCAACTGGGAGGTCAGGAATCGCGAGATCCGATTGATTCTCGAAGATATCGAGGGATTGCCGAAGGATGCCGACATCGTCCTGGCGGGAGACTTCAATACTTTCAGCCCGCACGATGAAGCCTTCTACTCCCATGGCTTGCTGGAACCGTTTTTTGCGAAGCTGGACGAGAATCCCAAGGCCCGGAACCTGAAAGACGGGAAGCTGGACTACTCCGTCCTGCAAACCCTCATGGACGCGGACTTTACCGATCTCGAAGCGAAGATGCGGGGCGAGGACTACACCTTCACGGGAAGCTTTCCCACAAAGATCGAAAAGGCGGGCGAACATGGTGACCTCCGGAGACTGGACTACGTGTTCACGAATGAAAGGCTCACTCGCCAGGTTCTTCGTGCAGCCATCATTGCGGACGAAACGACCCAGATCCTGTCGGATCACTTGCCCGTCATCGTGGACTTCGACCTGGATTGATCGACCTCCATACCGAGGCGAGCAGACTGTCTCATAAGAAGCTTTCGGAGCCGGCGTCGGATTTTTCCAGGTCCCGTCACCGCAGCCACTCCGCCAGGACCCTGTCGACGATTTCTTCCACGGGCGCTTCGGCGGGGCGGGGGACGAGAAGACGATCGACCTCGGTTGCGGACGGGGCTTCGAACTCGGCGACGAGTTTGCGATAGACGGTGAGATCGGCGTCGCTCTCGGTGTCGGTTCGTCCGGACCGCTCTCGAATCCGGGAGGCGACGACTTCGGGGGTGGGATCGAGATGGAGGAGGGCGGCTTTGGCTCCGGCTTGCCGCGCCGCCTCGACCGCCGCCTCGCGCCGAGCCGAGGAGCGGAAGTTGGCGTCGAGCTGCACTACCGGGCATCCTGCACGGGTCCGCTCGGAGGCTTCGCGGCAGAGTTCGGCGTAGACCTGGTCGGAGACGTCGGGCCCGTAGAAGCGGTCGGGAAGGGAATCAGTCGGGGCGACTCCGGCGAGCGTCTTCCGGATGCGGTCGCTCGCGAGGACCGGCCACGAAGCGATCTCCCCGAGGGCGGCTGCGAGGGTCGATTTTCCGCTCCCGGGAAGCCCACAAGAGAGAATCCACCAGGGGCCGGACTCCTCGATGGCGAGGGCCGCGGCGAGGCGGAAATACCCGCGGGCGCGCTTTCTTGCCTCCTCGCGTTCGGGGAGCGAGATCTCTTCTTCTCCCGCGGTGATCGCTGCCACCTTGGCCCGCACCAGCG
>JASFWU010000352.1:0-3265 GCA_050049035.1 Akkermansiaceae bacterium
GAAGAAAGCGGTTCCTTTTCGGGAGGGCGGATGCATCTCGGGCATTGGTCAATCGTCCGGAATTCCAATGACCAACTCTTCAGGAAGCGCCATCGCTAGATGGAAAGCTGCCGAGAACAAAGCCATGACCCCGAAACAAACGACAATCAGCGTCCATGACAATTCTGGTTTGTCGCGCGCTTTCCACGTGACGACGGCAGCAGCAAGGGCCAGAGGGATGGGGAAGTAGTAGAACGATGCACCCGGGTTGAACCAATCTGTTAACCGGGGCAGAGTCGGATCACTTCCAAGTTGAAAATGCCAATAGCGGAAATGCTTCAAAGCGATTCCAAGATGGATGATGGAAAACAGCCCACTCACTCCAACCGTGAACCAAAGCGCAAACAGACGGATGATCATGGCATGACCATGCTTCCTGGCCCCGGAGCGCGGAAGCTTCATTTTTTGCGTGTTTTTCGTGCTGTGAATGGTTTCCCTCCCGCGCAGCAGAGCCATGTCCGAGAAACACAAGCCCTATCCCTTCGACCAATTCGAACCCAAGTGGCAGTCCCATTGGGCGGAGAACAAGACCTACCGGACTCCGGGACCAGGCGAGGAGGGCTTTGATCCGTCCAAGCCGAAGTACTACATCCTCGACATGTTCCCTTACCCGAGTGGCGCCGGCCTTCACGTCGGCCACCCCGAGGGATACACCGCGACCGACATCGTGGGCCGGTACAAGCGCATGAATGGCTTCAACGTGCTGCACCCGATGGGCTGGGACGCCTTCGGCCTGCCCGCCGAGCAATACGCCATCAAGACCGGCCAGCACCCCCGCATCACCACCGAGGCCAACATCAACAATTTCCGCCGGCAGCTCCAGGCTCTCGGATTCGGATACGACTGGGATCGCGAGGTCAACACCACCGATCCCAATTACGTCCGCTGGACCCAGTGGATTTTCCTCCAGCTCTACAACGCCTACTTTTGTGAAGAGGACCAGAAGGCCAAGCCGGTTTCCGAATTGGAAGCGAAAGGCTGGAAGCCCGAGCAAATCGACGAAGTCCGTCTCGCCTTCATTCACGAAGCGCCCGTGAACTGGTCTCCTTCCATGGGCACCGTGCTTGCGAACGAGGAAGTGGAAGAATGGAAAGCGAAAGGCGAAACGGTGGAACGTCGTCCGCTCCGTCAGTGGATGCTGCGGATCACGAAATATGCCCAGCGCCTTATTGACGAACTGGAGCCACTCGATTGGCCCGAGTCGATCAAGGCTCTCCAACGCAACTGGATCGGCCGTAGCGAAGGGGCCGAAGTGGTCTTCGATGTCGTAGGCCATGACATCACCGTCTTCACCACGCGGCCCGATACTCTTTTCGGAGCGACTTACATGGTCCTCGCTCCCGAGCATCCTTTGGTTTCGGAGATCACCACCGCCGGGCAAAAGGAAGCGGTCGAAGCATACGTCGCCGCCTGCGCCAGCAAATCCGACATGGAACGCGGACTCGACAAGGAAAAGACCGGAGTCGCTACCGGTGCCTTTGCCATCAATCCCGTGAACGGCGAGAAGATCCCCGTCTGGATCGCGGACTACGTCATGATGGGATACGGCAGCGGAGCCATCATGGCGGTGCCCGCTCACGACGAGCGCGACTTCGAGTTCGCGAAGAAGTTCGAGCTGCCGATCGTTCAGGTGGTTTCGGAGGGGAGCGAAGGCGTCCCGCCTTCGAGCAAAACATTCGACCGCGAAGCGGCAGTTCATCAATCGCAGATCAATCTCCCTCACTGGTCCCAAGACGAAACGGCTTGTTTCGTAACTTGGCGAACCGATGACAGCCTGCCGCGCGAAAGAGTTGAACAACTCGCTCAAGAGCGTGCTGATTTTCTCTCGAAAAATCCGGAGCCTTGGTCGGAAGAAATCACGCAAACATATCATCAGCAGTTTTCAGATCGAATCGACGAATGGCTTGATGCCGGAGCCGGCCAGTGCCAGTTAAAGCAGCCTGCTCTCAGCAAAATCGTGACTGAGGCTTTAAGTCATTTTGATGGTGAACGTTACGTTCTCTATGCGGCGGTCGTGCTGCCCAATCACGTTCATGTCTTGTTCTCGCCGAAAGCCGGGCACACCGTGCAGGATATTCTCCATAGTTGGAAAAGCTATACCTCAAAGGAGATCCAGAAAGCAACGGGAACGACCGGAGTCTTTTGGCAAAAGGATTACTACGATCGTTTGATCCGATCCGAGAAGCACTTCGATCGAGTGGTGGATTACATTCGTGACAATCCAACAAAGGCCGGCCTGCGCGAAGGTGAGTTTGCTCTCTTCGAGAGTGAGATTTTATCCGAAGGCGGGACGCCTTCGCTCCCCTCAACCAACCCGGGAATCGCGGTGAATTCCTCGTTCCTCGACGGCCTCAAAACCCGCGACGCCAAAAAGAAGATCATCGCGTGGCTCGAGGAAAACGGCAAAGGCACGCGCAAGATTCAGTTCAAACTTCGTGACTGGCTCTTCTCCCGCCAGCGTTACTGGGGCGAGCCCTTCCCCTTGCTTTGGGACAAGGAGACCGGACGTCATTCCGCCTTGCCCGATTCCGAACTCCCCTTGCTCCAGCCGGAGATGGAGGACTTCAAACCCACCGGAGATCCCCGCGGTCCTCTCTTGAACGCAACCGACTGGATCAACTACTCGGAGCAATACACCCGTGAAACCAACACCATGCCGCAATGGGCCGGCTCGTGCTGGTATTACCTGCGTTACTGCGATCCGGGGAATTCCGATTACTTCATCTCGCCGGACGCCGAGAACTACTGGGGCAACGACGACGCCTTCGTCGACTTCTACGTCGGAGGAAAGGAACATGCCGTCCTGCACCTTCTCTACTCACGCTTCTGGCACAAGGTTCTCAATGACCTTGGCCACTTGAAATCCAACGAGCCCTTCAAGCGCTACTTCGCGCCCGGTCTCATCATGGGTGAAGACGGACAAAAGATGTCGAAGTCACTCGGCAACGTGGTCAACCCCGATGACGTGGTTGAACATTATGGTGCTGATTCCCTGCGTCTCTACGAAATGTTCATGGGTCCCTTGGATCAGGACAAGCCATGGTCGATGAAAGGTGTCGAAGGGGTTCATCGATTCCTCGCCAAAGTCTGGCGCGTCGCAATGACCGAGGGGAGCGAAGGCGTCTCGCCTTCGGATAAAATCACCACCGACGAAGTCGCAAACTACAACGACCTCGCCAAGACCACTCACCAGACCATCAAGAAGGTTCAGGAAGCGATCGAGTCT
>JASFWU010000353.1:0-3260 GCA_050049035.1 Akkermansiaceae bacterium
AAACCACCCTGATTGACTGCGACCGCCTTGGGCTGCCCTGTGGAGCCGGATGTAAAGGCGATCGTTGCAAGATCGTCAGCTTGGAGATGAATCAGCTCATCGGGCAGGGTCGATGATGTGGTCTCGATGTTCTCAAGAATCACCGTATCAATCCCTACCGGAGCTTGATCTGCAAGTGCTTCTTCCGTGATCACCAAGCGCAAGTCCGCTTCCCTTGCCATATGATCCAAACGTACCGCGGGATAGTCCGGGTCGAGGGCAGCGAAACCGCCTCCCGCCAGCCATGTTCCCCACATGGCGACGGGCAAACGTGATGATCGTGTCAGCAGTACGCCCACTGACTCCCCTCGTTGCAGGCCGTGCTCACGTAACATCGAGGCCAACCGGGACGCATGCGTCCACAACTCCGCGAAGGTCAGCGAGAGGGTGTCATCAACCACGGCGGTTGCGTCCGGCTTCAGTTGCACTTGTTGCTGGAACAATTCCGGCAAGTTCAACCACGACGGGTCATCTGCTCCCGTCGTGACCGAAGGGCGGCTCTGTTCGATACTGACACATCCGATAGGGGCAACCGCGACCTCTGGATTCGCGACAATTCCTTCTTCGATACGGTTGCAAGCCTTCGCGAGCTGAAGCACCGTTTCATTCCGGTAGTCATCGGCATCGAAGCGCCAAATACAACGGAGGCTTTCAGGGAATTCGAAGAACGCATCACGAGAATGAACAAGCCCATTCCGAAATCCGGTTGGCAGGTTGATTACACTGATCCCATTCACATCCAGAAACTCTTCGAACCGCGCTGGAGATTCCGTCATTTCATCGTTCCTGAGAACGAGAGTCCCACCCGTAATCAAAGTCGGAACAATCTCCTCAACTGATGTATCGAAACCAAGAGAGGCGAATTGCAGCACACGGTCTGCATCCGATAACTCCATGTAGTCCCTTGCTGCAATGGCATAGGTTGTCAGTGCTTGATGGGTCATCGTGATACCCTTGGGGCGGCCCGTGGAGCCCGAGGTGTAGATGATGTATGCCAGACCCTCCGGTTGGCTGAGGTCGATGGGTTCAAGCTTTTCGGCATGAGGAATGTCCCCGAGTGACAAGCCGGGTAGTGAGGTATCAAACCACCCATCCGGACTGGAGAGGATCAGTTTGGCTTCGGCATCCGCGACAAGTGACTGCTTCCATTTATCGGGAGCTCTTGCATCAAGAGGGAGGTGAGCTGCACCAGCCCTGAGAATACCCCAGATGCCGGCAATTGTCTCAACTGAGCGGCCCGCGCAAAGGCCTACCACGTCGCCACGCTGAATTCCGGACTCCACCAATCGATGAGCAATTGAGATCGACCGGCGGTGAAGTTCGGCGTAGGTCAAAGATCCATCCGGTCCCTCCACCGCAAGCGCATCAGGCTGTTTCGCAAAACGCTGGCAAAACACCTCCACCACGGTTTTATCAAGCGGATAGGACTGCCCATTGTTCGGGACTTCGCAATGTTCTGCCAGAGGAAGCACGGAAGACGAGGGATTCTTCGCAAAGAGAGCAAGTAACTCACGATAACGGGTCAGCATCCGCTCGCCGGCGGACTTCGCAAAGCGGTCGGGTTCGAGAATCAGCGAAAGGGTGAGTGCGTCCGAGCCTGCGTCTTTGGTGATATCGAGAACCAGAGGGAAGCCGGCTGAGGTCCTCCGATGAGCCTGGAGCTGATAGGTCGCGTTTCCAAATGGCTGCAGCTCCGGCCAGAAGTTGCGATATTGAAACATCGTTTGGAAGAGATTGCGATCATCCCTCTCGTTGCGATTGAGCGCAGCAGCCAGTTGCTGCATCGGAAAATCGGCATGAGATAAGGCCGCTAAAAGATGATCACGGACTTCCTGCGACGATGGATCCTTTCCCTGAGACAGAGGGTGTTGATGCAGCAGCCGATGACATCTTCGTCACTTGGATTCGGCTTGATGGCGGCAGGTGTCCCAAGACAAATGTCCCGCTGATGAAAAGTCTCGGCCAGAAGTGAGAAATAGGTGCTTAGAAAGAAGATGTTCTCAGTAACCCCAAGGCGTCGTGTTGCACTCTTCACTGCTTCAACTTCCGTATCCGGAAGCGGCATCAAAAGGCGCCCGGCATGGTCGTGGTGTTGTCGGGATGGCTCGGGTAGGCCGAGGTCGGCTTGGCTGCCCTTCAGATACTTGACCCAGAATTCTCGATTCTGCTGCAGTTGGACTTTGGTGAGGCGTTGTCTTTGGCGTTCGGTGTAGGAATGATATTGGAGGGACGGTGGGCGCTCTGGGATTTCCTCGCCATCCAGGCGTGAGTTCACGATTTTTGCCAGGGCCTTCCAAAGCGCTGCAAATGACGTTCCATCAAGTGCGATGTGGTGGGAGACAAGACAAAGATTGAGGTGACTGGAATCCTTGGAAAAGAAGTAGCAACGAAGCGGGCACTCAAGTTCGAGGTCAAAGGTCCGCTTTTGAGCAATCTTGATGTTTTTATCGAGCCAGCTTGTCCAGTCTTGCCCTGCTGGAAGATTCCGATGTTCAAATGCGGGCTCGCTCTCGCGGTCGATGACAAAATTCAACTCATCGCTGAGCTTAGGAAAGCGAAACTGAAAAACATCAGTTTGTTTGACGAGAATTCGCAGGCTTTCCTGAAGAAAATTAAGGTCGATTCCGCCATAGATATCGATCGAATAGCAAACATTGAAAATCTCGGGGGAGCCGGAGAAGTGATGAAGAAGCCAGAACTGCTCCTGCTGATAGGAGACGCTGTTTGGATTCTCCGGTTGAGAGGAAGGTTTTTGCGTTGAGAGCCGGGCCAGCAACTTCTTCCGCTCGTCGGGCGAGAGCTTTGAAAGTTTCGCTTTGAGGGCCTCATTCATTCCTTTTCAGGCAGATGGGTTCCGGTGGTTGGCAGCGAGGTTATCTTCCAGCTGGGAGTTGCAATCTGACAGGATGCAATCGCGTTCCAAAAGCGGGGAAAGGGAGCCGTCGGCGCTTTTGAGAAGGACGAGAGATTCTTGGATGGCCTTTTGCGCAGCAAAGAGGGTCGGAGTGCTGTAGATGATCACCTGGGCACCCGCCTCTCCCAGTTGTGATAGGTCGACTACGGGCGATTTTCCTCCGGCCATTTGGTTGAAGGCGATGGGGCAACTGACCGTTTCCCGGATCTTCCGCAAAGTTTCCAGGCTGGGAATACCATCGGCAAGCACCGCATCTGCTCCCGCTTCTTCAAAAGCCGCAACCCGTCGAAGGACCTCTTCCTCGTCC
>JASFWU010000354.1:0-3257 GCA_050049035.1 Akkermansiaceae bacterium
ACCGAGCGGGCTTGTTCCTGGTTGTTCCAGAATTCCGGATCGGCGGCCTTGGCCTCCAGTTCGGCGATGGTCTTGGTGAGAGTCGGGATGTCAAAGATACCTCCTGAGTTCCGACAAACGGGCTTCGAGCGAGCCGGTGTCGATCGCCAGGAGGTCAGCGACGGATTGCGTTTCCATGAGGATGCCAGCAGTATGGGAGAGTGGCCGGAGGGTCAATGGATTTGTCGGTCAGGAAGGCGATGTAGTGCCGAGGATTTGCTGGAGATTGAGGGGGAATCACTCAGTCTTGGCCGCGATGAAGGTTTTTCAAATGATCCTGGGGGTGGCCCTGCTGATGTCACCCGTCGGCTTAGGCGCGCTGAAGCAGCCCAATATTGTCGTCATCATGGCCGATGATCTGGGTTGGTATGATGCGAGGTTCCAGGGAAACAAAGACCTGGAGACGCCGCATCTCGATCAGTTCGTGAAGGAAGGGATGATGTTCTCCCATGGATACGCTGCGGCTCCGGTTTGCACGCCGACGCGGGCAGCTCTCATGACGGGAATGTCCCCTGCGCGGTTGTCCATTACCAATCACGCGCCCGGACATCGTGACGGGATGGTGCCTGAGGGGCGCAAACTGGCCGGAGCAAAGAAGCTGACCTACCTCCCGCTGGAAGCGAAAACGCTGGCTGAGCGGTTGCGCGATGAAGCAGGCTACGCCACAGGATTTGTGGGGAAGTGGCATTTGTCGCATCGCAAGGGAGCGGATCCCCAGGGGAAGAAGTACGAGCCATCTCTGAGACCGGAGCACCAGGGGTATGATCTCAATGTCGGTGGTTATGATCGTGGAGGGCCGCCAACCTATTTTGCCCCGTTCCGGATTCCGGGATTGGATGATGCGAAGGAAGGCGACTACCTGCCGGACTACCTCGCGGGCAAGTGCATCGACTTCATTGAGAAGAACAAGAAAGGCCCGTTCTTTCTGACCTTCTGGAATTATTCGGTTCACTATCCCATCGAGGCTCCGGACGATCTCATCGAGAAATACCGCAAGCGAGGTATTAGGAATCCGGCTTATCCCGCCATGATCGAAGGGATGGACCGTTCGATTGGGAGGATTCTCAAGGCGATTGACGATCTTGGTCTTCGCGAAAACACCCTCGTCATTTTCACCTCGGACAATGGCTCACTTTTTGGAAATGGCCCGTTGCGTGCGAACAAAGGGCATCTTTACGAAGGCGGGATCCGGGTGCCCTGGGCGGTGCGCTGGCCCGGCAAGGTGAAGGCCGGAGTGGTGAACGAGACGCCGATCGTGACCACCGACATTTTTCCGACTCTCCTCAAGGTTGCGGGCCTGATGCCATTGGCCGGAGTGCCGTTGGATGGCGAAAACCTTCTTCCGATTCTTACCGGGTTCGGGCCACTGAAGCGGGAGGCCATTTTCTTCCACTATCCGAACTACGCCTTCCACAAGAAGAACCGGCTGGGCAGCGTCATTCGAAGAGGGAAGCACAAGCTCATCCGTTTTTACGATGATGACTCGGTGGAACTTTATGACCTGGTAGCCGACCCGGGCGAAAAGGAAAACCTCGCGGCCAAGCTGCCCGACGTGGCGCGTTTGTTGAGGAAGGATCTCGATGAATGGCTCGATAAAAGTGGAGCCCGTTACCCTTATCAACCTGAAGCAAAATAATGACTCTCACCCGCCTCTTTTATTCATCCCTGGCCTTTCTCGCGACCTCGGCTTGGGCGTTGGCCAAACTGCCTAACATCGTAATCATCTATGCCGATGACCTAGGTATCGGAGACCTCTCGTGCTACAACCCGAAGTGTTCCTATCAAACTCCGCGGCTCGACCGCATGGCCGCGGAAGGGATTCGATTCACAGATGCCCATAGCCCGTCGACCATTTGTTCACCGTCTCGATACGGCTTGTTTTCCGGGCAGCAGATCTATCGTTCGACCGGACGGGGCGGAGGAGCATTCGAAGGTCCGGGTGGACCCAGCTATCTCAAACCGGGCACCTTGACTCTTGGTGGGATGCTTCAGGAAAAAGGATACCGCACCGGTATTTTTGGAAAATGGCATGTCGGATTGACCTGGCTCGACAAGGACGGAAAGCGACTTGGTGGTGGATTCAAGAACTCCCTCCTCATTGATTACGAAAAGAGTACCCCGTTGATCGACGGACCAAATGCCCGGGGATTTGATGAGTCCTTTGTCACTCCCAACTGCCCGACCACTGACCCGCTTTACTGCTACATCGAAAACGGCATGGTGCCCGTGCCGGCCGACCGCCGGTATGATCCAAACAGCAGTCCGAACCCCGGCGGAAAGTGGCGTTGGGATAACGATGCCGGATGGATGGCTCCCGGCTACGAGTTTGTGAATGCCGATCTGCTCTTCTACGACAAAACGAAGGCCTTCATCACCAAGCATCGTGAGAAGACTCCGGAAAAACCCTTCCTCGCGGTCTTTTCGACCCAGATCGCCCACGCTCCTGTTCTTCCGGCTAAAGAGTTCAACGGAAAAACCAAAGGCGGGCCGCGAGGCGATTTTGTGTTCGAACTCGATACCCTGGTCGGACGGGTCCTCGACTTGCTCACCGAACTCAAGATCGATGAAGAAACAATCGTTCTCTTCAATGCCGACAACGGTGCCGAGACCGTTCATGTCGACTGGATGAGACAGGATCACGATCATGATCCTTCGGCAGGATTTCGAGGCATGAAGCGTGATGGTTGGGAAGGCGGGCATCGCGTTCCATTCATCGTGCGATGGCCGGGTCGGATTCCGGGTGGTCAGGTGACTGGACAGATGGCGAACACCACCGACATCATGGCGACGCTGGCTTCGGTGGTGGGATATCAATTGCCCGATGAAGCAGCGACCGATTCCTTTGATCTTCTGCCCGTCATTTTGGGAAAGCAAAAGGAGAGTGAGTCGCTGCGACCTCATCTTCTCACCCAGAGTTTTCGCGGTGAGTTCCAGCTGAGAGCCGGGGATTGGAAATACCTCGATCACCAGGGCTCGGGTGGCAATCGTTACGACCGGGGGAATCTGGAAAAGTATGCTCTCAAGGAGGATGCGCCGGAGGCTCCCGGCCAGCTCTACAATCTGGCCAATGATCCCGGAGAAAGCCGGAACTTGTATTTTAAGGAAGAGGCCAAACGGAAGGAAATGCAGGCTCTCCTCAAAAAGCTCAAGGAAAGCGGTCGGAGCGCACCCAAGGGGCGGAAACCGGTGGGAGTGGAGGGAATTCCCAAGCTGAAATA
>JASFWU010000355.1:0-3235 GCA_050049035.1 Akkermansiaceae bacterium
GGCCTTTGGCGATCTCGATATAGGAACCCAGCTCGCTCAGGGCAGCGGCGTTCATCGACGGCATGTTGATGGCATTGCGGATCTCGCCGGTGGTGCAGAAATCGCGGATTTGTTCGGCCACCTGAATACCGACATTTTCCTGGGCCTCGTTGGTGGACGCTCCGAGGTGGGGGGTGAAGGTGATGTGCTTTCCGAGCGAGAAGAGAGGGTGGTCGGCCGAGGGAGGTTCCTCTTCGAAAACGTCCAGTCCGCATCCGGCAATATGGCCCGACTCGATGGCGGCCTTGAGAGCCTCTTCGTCGATCAGGCCGCCGCGGGCACAGTTGATGACGAGAGCTCCGGGATTCATCAGGGCCAAGCGGTCGGCGTTGAGGAGATGCTTTGTCTCCGGTGTCATCGGAACGTGAAGAGTGACCACGTCGGCACCAGTCAGGGCTTCTTCGGGAGTCGCGGCCAGAGTCACCTTCATCTCGTCGGCTCGTCCCTGGGTCAGGAAGGGATCATATGCGACGATCTTCATGTTGAAGGCCCGGGCGCGTTTGGCGAATTCCGAGCCAATGCGACCCATCCCGATCACGGCGAGGGTCTTGCCATTGAGCTCGATGCCCTGGAAGGCTTTGCGTGCAGCCTTGAAGTCTCCGGAAACAACCCCGGCATGACCGAGGGCGATGTTGCGGGCGGTGGCACACATCAAAGTGAAGGCATGTTCGGCGGTGGAAATGGTATTGCCCGTCGGGGTGTTCATCACGATCACTCCGTGCGCATTGGCGGCCTCGCGATCGATGTTGTCGACTCCGACCCCGGCGCGTCCGACAGCCTTGAGCTTCGAGGCAGCGGCAAAGACCTCGGGAGTCACCTTGGTCTGGGAGCGGACGATGAGGGCGTCGTATTCCCCGATGATCTCCAGCAATTCCTCCGGTGAAAGTCCGACCTTGAAGTCGGCGGTGAGATCGGGATGAGCGTTAAGGAGTTCGACTCCTTTTTCGGAAATCGGGTCTGAAACCAGGATGCGGCTTGGCATGGCGCCGAAGGCGGTAACGCAGTCGATGGGTGAAAGCAAGAGTTGGCGCTTGAAAAAGGGAACCGGTTTGATGAGGTTCCGCCAACATGAGCGACGAACCAAATACTCGGGAGTATTCCTCCAAAGTTCTGGACGGACCGGACCGCGCGCCCAGCCGGGCGATGCTTTACCCGGTGGGTTTTGACAAAGAGGATTTTAAGAAGCCCAAAGTCGGGGTGGCCTCGACCTGGAGCCAGGTCACTCCGTGTAATTTTCATATTGATGGACTGGCGAAGGAGTCGGCAAGTGGTATCGATGCCGCCGGCGGCAAGTCGGTGATTTTCAACACAATCACGATTTCCGATGGGATTTCGATGGGAACCGAGGGCATGAAGTATTCCCTCGTCAGCCGTGAAGTGATCGCGGACTCCATCGAAACCGTGGTGGGCTGTGAAGGGATGGACGGCTATGTGGCCATCGGCGGATGTGACAAAAACATGCCGGCCTGTCTCATCGCGATGGCGCGCATGAATCGTCCTTCGGTTTTCGTTTATGGAGGCACCATTTTGCCCGGATGCGCCACCGTGCAGGGCGAAGATAAGGATCTCGATATCGTCTCGGTTTTCGAAGCGGTCGGGAAGCACGCCGGTGGTCAGTTTTCCGACGAAGACCTTCAAGTGGTGGAAGAAAATGCCATCCCGGGACCGGGTTCGTGCGGAGGAATGTACACCGCCAACACCATGGCGAGTGCCATCGAGGCTTTGGGAATGAGTCTCCCCAACAGTTCCGCCCAAGCGGCCATCAGCGACGACAAGAAGCGCGACTCATTCGACGCTGGAGCTGCTGTGGTGAATCTTCTGCAAAAGGGGATCAAGCCACGGGACATCATGACCCGGAAGGCTTTCGAAAATGCCATCACCGTGGTCATCACCCTCGGAGGCTCGACCAATGCGGTGTTGCACTTGCTGGGGATGGCCCATGCTGCCGGAGTGGAACTCTCGATCGATGACTTCACTGAGATTGGCAAGCGAGTGCCAGTTCTCGCTGATCTCAAGCCGAGCGGAAAATACGTCATGGCCGAGATGGTCAAAATCGGAGGGCTCATTCCACTGATGAAGCTTCTTCTCAAGGAGGGCTTGCTGCATGGTGACTGCCTCACTGTGACTGGAAAGACCGTGGCCGAGAACCTCGCCAACTCGCCGCTTGAGTTTCCGCAAGGACAAGACGTCGTTCGTTCCATCGACAATCCAGTGAAAAAGGACAGCCATTTGCGGATCCTCTACGGCAATCTTGCTCCGACCGGAGCAGTGGCCAAGATCTCAGGAAAAGAAGGCTTATCGTTCACTGGCCGGGCACGGGTTTTTGAATCCGAAGAGGATGGCATGAAAGCCATTCTGGGAGGAGAAATTGAAGAAGGCGATGTCATCGTGATCCGTCGTGAAGGTCCGAAGGGTGGTCCCGGAATGCGTGAAATGCTTGGACCAACCGCTGCGGTCATGGGTCGTGGACTTGGCGACAAGGTTGCCTTGATCACCGACGGTCGTTTTTCGGGAGGAAGCCACGGCTTTGTGGTCGGGCATATCACTCCGGAAGCTTTCGAAGGAGGGCCAATCGGACTCCTCGAGGAAGGCGATACCATCACCATCGATGCCGAGAAAAACGAGATTTTCACCGATGCCGACCTTGAATCCCGCAAGGCAAGCTGGGTGCAGCCCGAACCCCGCTACACCAGGGGTGTGCTGGCCAAGTATGCCAAGCTTGTGACCAGCGCGAGCGAAGGTGCGGTGACCGACAGGTTTTGAGCCTGGGTTGGGCCGCGGCCTGTTTCCGAGTGTTGGATCAGGCCGGAGCTGGTGGAGCCCGCCAATGCTTCGGGCTCCGCGATGAACCTCGGTTTTTGCCGGCGACCCTTGGCTAATTCAGTGAAATGCTGATTCGGAAAAAGTTGGCGTCGAGATCACTCTCGCTGGTTTGGATTCGGAAATAATATCGATCCGGACCATCGCTTTGAAGTCCTCCCTGGTCGGCCGGACCTGAGAAGCCGGCGAGGTCCCCGTCGCCCTGGGTGTAGCCCAACTCGGTGCTGAAGTGGAGGTCCGGGGAAGCGAGGTCACGATTGAAGCCCGAAAGCAAAAGAAGGGATGGAGCAAGATCGGCATCACCCGGCTGAAGCGGACCGTCGGGGACAAGAACGTTGGTCTTGGAGTAAAGCTGGTAACCCGGCATGTAAAAGGA
>JASFWU010000356.1:0-3223 GCA_050049035.1 Akkermansiaceae bacterium
ACGAGGTGAAGTTCATCTGCCCCGGATGCCGTCGCAAGCTGTCCGCGACTCCCGATCAGTTCGGTACGGAGATGCCCTGCCCGTTCTCCGACTGCGAAGAAATTCTCCACGTTCCCGAGGGCAGCTGGAAGACGATCGATCTCCCGCCTCGCGGATAGTGTTTCCTTCCGCGAAACCGATTCCTGTTCTCGCTTCTCACCACCGCAACCACTGCGCACTTTCATGATCGCCCCCAACATTTCGAAGTCCCCGGTCCTCGCGCTGGTTCTCTTTTCCCTTATTCCGTTCTGCGCTATGTCACAGGAAAGCTCCCCAGGTTCCCCCGCCGATGAACCCCACCTCTGGCTGGAGGAGGTGGAAGGAGAAGCCGCTCTCGAATGGGTCACCACTCAGAACGAACAAACCCTGACCGAGCTACAATCCGATCCGCGGTATTCGAAATACGAAGAAGAGGCTCTCGAGATCCTGACTTCGAAAGAGCGCATTCCCTACGGAAGGATCCGTGGCGAGTACGTCTACAATTTCTGGCAGGACGAAGAGAATGTCCGTGGACTTTGGAGACGAACTTCTCGGGAAAGCTACGCGACGGAGGATCCGGAATGGGAGACCGTACTCGATTTCGACCAACTCGCCGAGGAGGAAGACAAGAACTGGGTCTTCAAGGGCGCACGCACCTTTCATGACAAGAAAGAAGATCGCTACTACACCCTGGTAGCGCTCTCGGACGGCGGAAAAGACGCAGTGATTCGCCGCGAGTTCGATCTCGAGAAAAAGGAGTTCGTCGAGGATGGATTCGTCACTCCGGAAGCCAAGCAAAGCTCAGCCTGGGTCGATTCGGACACCATCCTCATCGGGACGGACTGGGGAGAAGGATCCCTCACCGAGTCGGGCTATGCCCGCATCCTGAAGCGCTGGAAGCGTGGAACTCCGCTGGAGGAAGCGAAAACCGTGATCGAGGTCGACCCCGAGGATGTTTCCGTCTGGCCCTTTACTCTCGAAATGGAGGATGGGCGCATCATCGAGCATGCCGAGGAAGCCGATACCTTTTTCACCTCGACCTACTGGCTGCTGAAAAACGATGGCTCCGATCCCGTCGCCTATCCCCTCCCCCCCAAGGCTTCGCTCAACGGACTCTACGAAGATCAGCTCCTCATATCCCTGAAACAGGATTGGAAACCGGAAGGTCAGGGCGTCGAATTTCAGAATGGCGATCTCGTGGCCTTCGACTTCGAAGCATTTCTCGATTCGGGCGAACTTCCCGAGATCCAACTGGTCTTCCGCCCCGATGAAACGCAAGCGGTCAACTACGTCACTGTCGCCAAGGGTACTGCTCTCCTCTCGATCAATGAAAACGTGGTCGGAAAGATCCTGCGTCTCGAACGGGAGAAGGGGAAGTGGACGACCGAGGCGATCGAGCTTCCCGGCGCGGGGCAGACCGGAATCGCCTTTGCGGACGAAGAAGAAACGATCGTTTTCCTCAACTACGAAGATTTCCTGACACCCGATTCTCTCCTCGAATACGACACCGTCTCGGGTGAGATCAAGACACTGAAGTCTCTCCCTCCCAAGTTCGATGCCGAAGGACTGGTCGTGCAGCAGCAGTTCGCCACGTCCCAGGATGGCACCCGTGTTCCCTATTTCGTGGTTCACCGGGAAGACGTCGTTCTGAACGGGAAAACTCCCACCCTTCTCTACAGCTATGGCGGTTTCCAGGTTTCGATGCGCCCGGGATACCGTGGCACGACCGGAAAACTCTGGCTGGAAGAAGGCGGCGCCTACATTCTCGCCAATATCCGCGGTGGAGGAGAGTTTGGTCCTGCCTGGCACCAGGCAGGGTTGAAGACCAATCGCCAACGAATCTACGATGATTTCATCGCGGTCGCCGAAGATGTCATCGATTCCGGACTCACCTCTCCGAAACATCTCGGGATCATGGGAGGTTCGAACGGAGGCCTACTCATGGGAGTGATGCTGAACCAGCGTCCCGATCTCTGGAATGCCGTCGTCGTCCAGGTTCCTTTGCTCGACATGCTCCGCTATCACCTGCTTCTCGCCGGTGCTTCCTGGGTCGATGAATATGGCTCTCCGGAGGTTCCTGAAGAGCGAGCTTTTCTCGAGAAGATCTCGCCCTATCACAACTTCGATCCCGAGAAAAAATACCCCGTTCCGTTTTTCGTGACTTCGACCAAGGACGATCGCGTCCACCCGGGTCACGCCCGCAAGATGGCGATTCTCTTCGAGGAAGCCGACCTCCCTTTCTACTACTACGAGAACATCGATGGAGGCCACTCCGCTGCGGCGAACCAGAACGAACGGGCCAAGCGCACCGCGCTCGAGTTCGTGTATCTCGCACGTCAATTGATGGACGACTCGGCGACTGGCCAAGAGTCCCGCTGAATCTTCCTGTCGGCGGAACACTGGCAGAAAGGCCAATTTGACTGCGGAAGCTCCGAGGCTCCCCTCTCAAGCCTGCGTATGCGGAAGGGGGACTGCCTGATCCCTTGGGTCAATCCGCACCCGCTGCCGATACTCCCGGGGAGTCGTTTCCTTGAGTTGACGAAAGCGGCGGTTGAAATTCGAAAGGTTATTGAATCCACACTCCAACGCAATCTCACTGATCGATAACTCAGTCTCCAGCAGCATTCGACAAGCCTCTCCAATACGAAGCTCGTGCAGATACTCGACCAATGTCTTTCCAGTGTTGGTTTTGAAAAAACGACAGAACGATTTCGGACTCATTTTCGCAATGGCAGCAACCTTCTCAAGAGATACCGGGCTTGCCTTCTCTCTTCGGAGGAAACCAAGAACCTCGTCGAGCCGGGAAATATCCTTCTCCTTCAAGGAAGGTGAAAAGGCGGGGCTGGCGAGCGGTCTCTTGTCCTTCGTTTCCGCAAGATGCTGGAGGAGGCGGAGAAGCTGCAGGAACCGCTCCAGGGATCCCATTGACCGCATCTCCAGAACGAGTTCTTCCGCTCGGTCGCGGCCTTCTCCGAAAAACTCGAAGCCGTAGCGGGCTTCTTCGAGAAATTCGCGGACCAAATTCATCTCCTCCTTCTGCAAGAGTTCTTCTCCCAAGGATTCTTTCGAAAACTGAACCACCGCCAGCGAAGGATGGTCCCAATCCTTCTCATCCGGAACTCCTGAGTGAACGGCATGTGGAACGTTGGGGCCATTCATGAAGAGAGTCCCCCTGCGAAGAGGGCCAATGTGATCCCCGGAAATG
>JASFWU010000357.1:0-3221 GCA_050049035.1 Akkermansiaceae bacterium
TCTCGCCGGAGAGAAGGCCGGCATCGCCCTGCCCGGGGAAACAGGCTGGACCTTCGAGGAGCGAAACGAACTCGCCGATGAACTCACGAAGGCCTTTGCCATTCAGGCCAAGGAATCCCCTTCGGGATTCTTCAATGTCCCTCTCAAGAAGTAGACCATGACCCGTTCCCTCCGACTGATCGCGGGGCTCGTCTGCCTCACCATCCTGGCACCCGCCCAAGACAAGGTGCGCGAAGAGGTGCTCGCCGACCTCAAAAAAGCACAGGAGAGTCTGACCAAGCAGCGGTCAGCCCAAGCCGAAGAGCGCCGCAAGCTCTCCTCCGAGATCACTGCTCTTCAACAAGACTTGCTTGTCAAACGACGCCAGGCCGACCTCAGCCGTCGCACCGTGGCCGACCAGGAAGTCTTCCTCAAAAACCTGAAAAACAAGGAATACGCTTCCACCGCGGCAGCCGAAACGATCCGCGAGAGCGTTCGCGCTTTTGGCATCCAACTGAGCACCCGCCTCATGCCGGGAGAACCAAAGGATGCCCGCTTTGAGCCCATCTTCACTCAAGGGACAGATCTCGCCACCAACCTCGAAGAGCGGCTGGCCATTCTGGAACTGGGTGTCGAGCGACTTGAAAATGCCCTCGGAAGTACGACCTATCCTGGAGAAGCGACCACGGACGACTCCCGGATTATCAACGGAACCATCCTCTCCTTCGGACCGTCCATGTGGTTTCAGTCGGACGACAAATCCGTCGCCGGAAGCTTTGCCTTGTCGCGAAACGGTCAGGTTGGCGAGGTAGACCCGGGCGAAGCGGAAGTGGCCAATGCACTTTTTTCGGGATCCGAAGCCGTGGCCCCCATCGACATCACCGGAGGAAAGGCACGCGCTCTTGCCGAGATCAAATCATCACCGCTGGATCTCATCAAAAAGGGCGGCGCCTGGGTCTACCCGATCCTTGCCCTCGCCCTCATTGCTCTTGTTTGTGCGATCATCAAGTTCCTCGAACTCCGTCGCGTCCGCGACCCCAAGGACGCCAGTCTTATCGAGATGGCACAGCAATATCTGGGGGGCGACCAGCAAGGAGCCGAGAACGCCATTTCATCCCTCAAACATCCTGTTTCACAAGTCCTCCCCTACACCATCGAGGTTCTTGGGAGCGGTTCTTTCGAACTCAGCGAGGAAGTACTTTACGAACGGCTCATCCCGGTGCGGGAGAAACTTCGCAGCTGGCTCCCGTTCATTGCCGTGACCGCTGCCGTTGCTCCCTTGCTTGGACTGCTCGGAACAGTTTCCGGCCTCATTAAAACCTTCTCGGTCATTGCCGTCGAAGGAACGGGAGAGGCCCAGTCGATTTCCGGCGGCATTTCCGAAGCGCTCATCACCACTCTCTTCGGCCTGTCGGTTGCGATTCCGGCCTTCATGGCACACGCCCTCCTCTCGCGAAGAGCAAAGGGAATCGAGCAGAAGAGCGAACGACTGGCGCTCGTCTTTTTGAACGAAGTCCGCAAACACCGCCAGAACTCCTAATCCATCGGCAAGCA
The DNA here is from genome assembly GCA_050049035.1 of Akkermansiaceae bacterium. Lineage (GTDB taxonomy): Bacteria > Verrucomicrobiota > Verrucomicrobiia > Verrucomicrobiales > Akkermansiaceae > SW10. The sequence continues at coordinate 1,534 of JASFWU010000357.1, forward strand.
ACGTGTTTCACTTTCTGGAAGAAATCAAAATCCTCATCGACCAGGGCGGCCTAGTCCTCTGGTTCATGTTGGTTTTGTGCATCTTCCTCTACACCATTCTGGCATCTTCCTGGTGGGGTCTCTTTTCGCTCAACCACAAAATCCGACACTTTGAGCATTCCCTCACCGGAGTCTCCAACGAAGCCCTTTTGCGCAACGAGGTGGAGCTCTTTGAACTGGATCAATTCGCGTGGGTGCAACGCCGCCTTCCGGTCCTCTCGGTGCTCATTGCCCTCGCTCCCCTCTGTGGACTTTTGGGAACGGTGGCAGGAATGCTCAATACCTTTGCGGGACTGGGGAATCAGAATTCGGTGAAACCGCTCGATAGCATCTCGTCGGGGATTTCCCAGGCACTCATCACCACCCAGGCCGGACTCCTCATGGCCATTCCGGCCGCCCTGCTTTACGTTCTTTTGAAAAGCCGTGTCGAGTCGGCCCGCGGCTCGCTGGAACAGTGTGCCACCCGGCGACTCGCCTCACTCACCCTCGCCTCATGAAAGCCCGTCGAAGACACTACGATCTGGAAAACGAGGAGACGTCCATCGACATCTCCCCGCTCATCGACATCGTTTTCATCCTGGTGATCTTCTTCATCGTGACCACCGTCTTTAACAAGGAGGTTGGAGTCGGCATCAACCGCCCGCCAAAAGTTGCCACCAGCAAGTCACTCGATCGCAGCTCGGTGATGATCGCGCTGACCGAGGAAGGCGATGTTTACTACGGTGGACGGAATATCGGGCTGGAAGGAATCGAAAGCGTCATTCTTGGCGTTCAGGACGGTGGTGATCCCGTTCCGGTGATTCTCATTTGCGACTCCACCGCGAATGCCAAGGGGATCACGCAGGTGGTCGATGCCGCCAATGCCGCCGGAGCAAGTTCGGTTTCCATTGCCACCCAAAAGTAAGAACCCAACGCCATGATTTTTCGCTCCCTCATCATTGGCTTTGCCTCCACCGCCCTGCTAGTGGCCCTCCTGGTTCTTTCGCGGATTTTTGGAGCACCATCTGTTCCAAAGGTCACTCTCACCGAGCTCGAAACGGTGGTGATCGAACCTCCCGCCCCTCCCCCGGAGCTCTCCGAGCCGGAGGAACCCGAAGACCTCCCGCCACCGCCAGCACCCAAGTTGGAACTTTACGCCAATCCTGAGGCCATCGATTCGCCTGAGATTGCGTTAAGTCTGAGTCGTATCGATCTCAAGACTCCCATTGAACCCTTTCACACCGACATGGCACCTGCGACTGTTCCGGTGATTCGCAAGGCCCAGCCAACCCGCACTCCGGCAAAGCGGACCACCACTCCGACCAAACCGACCCGACCCACTCCGAATCGTCCGCCGGTCAAGAAGGCCTTTTACTCAACCAACGAGCTCGACGGAAAACCGTCCATTATCCGGGAAGGACAATTCCGTTGGCCGTCGCGGGCCAAAGGGGTCACGGGAAAAGTCACTTTGCTTTTAGAGATCAGTGAAAGCGGTCGCGTCAGTGTCATCAGCGTCGTCTCCACCACCGATCCCGCCCTCAATCCCAGCGCGATGCGGGTGGCCCGGGGAAGCCGCTTCACTTCACCACGCAAGAACGGTCAAAAGGTCAAAGCCCGCTTCTTGATGCCCTTCAGCCTGAAGAAACCATGATCCGTTTTCTGCCAGCCGC
>JASFWU010000358.1:0-3205 GCA_050049035.1 Akkermansiaceae bacterium
CGGTCATGGTCGGGTCCACCGATGGGCGAAGCTATCGCGGGATTGCTCGATGTGGTTTCGGGGTCTTCGATTTCAAACTTCCGCGCAAGACTTCAAAGTCACGGATTGCCGGATATGGCACACCTCCCGGTCTGAAACCTTCAGAGCCCGCGAAGAAGTCAAAATGAGTTCAACCTGAGGCTGCGAAGTCCCGATGGCTGCTCATTTCCTTCAAGCGAGAATTTTGCTCGGCTCATCCTGCAATCTGTTCCAATGACGAGCCTAGATTGTAGTCGTGCCCGGTAGAGGAATGCGTGCAGAATCCGGCGTAACAGATGGATGGTGGATTTATTGTATTCGTATTGATTGTTGGAGGCATTTTCTTTGCCTACTCCTTGATGCAGTCAAAACAGGCTGATACGGCATGGGGGGAAGCCGCCCGAAATCTGGGCCTGATGATGCAAACAGGAGGAATCTTGAGTAAGCGCGGGATGCAAGGGAGGGTGGCAGGCTGTTTTGTTTCGGTCTCAACGGTGACTCGTGGAAGTGGGAAAAGTTCACGCACCTACACCCGCTATGAGGTCCGCTTTCCGGAATCCTTGAAGCTTGGGCTCAGTATCAAGAGGCAGGGATTTCTGGGCAGCCTCGCCACAGCCTTTGGTGCTCAGGATATCCACGTGGACGATCCATCATTTGACAATCTTGTCGTGATCAAAGGGCATGACGCCGGTGCGGTGCGGGCCTTTCTAAACGAAGACAGACGTCTTCTCATGGGAAGGTTGGTTTCACAGTATGAGACAATGGAGTTTTATGACGATGGTCTTGGAATGGAGATCAGGGGAACGGAGAGTACCGCGCCATTGATCATCCGCCGGGTCCGGCAATTGGTGGAAGGGGCATGTGGCATTTCATCCAAAAAGGGCGACGGGAAACCCGCAGAGAAAAGCCAGAGTGGAATCCCGGTTGTGAGCGTTCCAGAGGCAACGGAGGAGGCAAAGGAGGCCGGTCCCGGGAGCGACGCGGTGTCAACGCCGCCACCGCTTCCTGACGCCGGAAAAGAGGAAGTGGTCATTCCCCCGTCATCCAAGATGATCGAGGAGAAAGTAGAACCTCCGAAATTGTCGGGAGTGGGGATTGACGAGGTGGGTCAGGACCTCTTCGGTGAGGGTAAGAGTTCTTCCGATATCAGATTGCGCTTTGCTGACCGGTTCGAAGGGAAGGCCGTTCATGGCAGGGGGCTTGTTCGTCAGTGGCGTATGACCAATTTTGATTTTGTCTTCGGCAAAGGTGCCTTGTGTTTGGCGACGATTGAAGTGAAGCCAGCAAAGGGCCGCTCGTTCGAGGTGGTGGTGTGCCTTCCCCAAAGTTCTCCCGAGATTGCGGCCGGGGAGGAGTTCCTCTTTGAAGGACGCTTGGTGAAAGTCGAGACCCTGGTCCGTCGATTCTTTGTCGATGGGCGAGATCGTTAAATCCCGGAGCAATTCTCTTTGCGATGCTGAGAACAGTCAGGAGGACGGAGTCAGCTTGATCCCCAGCCCGTGGAGCCAGTTGAGGCAGGACTGGTGATCGTTGTAATCGTATTGCCAGGAGTGGAAGCCCATTTCCTTCCCGGTGGCAATATTCTCGGGAAGATCGTCGAGGTAAATGGTCTCGGTTGGGTTCAGTTCGTAATCTTCGATGGCTCTTTGATAAAAATCAGGATGCGGTTTGAGCGCTCCGACCTGATGAGAGAAGTGATGATGGTCAAAGTCGTCGAAACCGGGATAGGCCTTCAGGAAGGAGCCGGCGTGGAGATTGTTGGTGTTGGAAAAAAGAATGAGGCGGTGGTTGCTCGCTTTTAGTTTTTCGACCACCAACCACATGGGCTCGTTGGCCGAGAAGATGTCCTCCCATGCTGCGGTGAATTGTTCGCGGGAGAGAGAACCTGTTAAATGTTCAAGCGATCGATCAACAAAAGCGTCATCATCGATTGCTCCCGTTTCATAGGGAACCTTGAGCGCATCGAGCTCTTCGGGCAGGGGTATCTCTTCCGACCCAAGCACGGCCGCGTGAAAGCGTTCAAAATGAAGTTTGAGGAGAACATTACCGATATCAAAAAGGAAGGTCATGGTGGGGTTGAAGGGGAATCCGGGTTAAGAGTAGCGTGAGAGAATAAAGTCTGCTGCGAGACGGGCGGCCCCGGGTTTGGCGAGACTGACCAGCCGTTTCTTCTGAGCACGCCAATCCGCGGCATCATCCGCGAGAAGTTTGCCAATGGAGTCCCGGATGGCTGGAGCGGAGGTTGCCAGGGAGCCTGTCTGGTAGCGTGCAAGGAGCTCAATGTTTCCCTCCTCCTGTCCCGGCACAATGTGATGAACGAGCATCGGGCATTGTGCCGCCAGAGCTTCATGGACCGTGGCCCCGCCCGCTTTTCCGATGACCAGATGGTGGGATGACAGGAGCTCCGGCACCTTGCGCGTCCACCCCTTGATCCGGATACGTCCCGGTAAGGATTTTTTTAGAGCTACGACCTTGTGGTAAAGCCGCCGGACGTTTCGCCCAAGGACTACCGTGACGGTGGTGCCGGGATGGTGCAGAGCCGCTTTAATGATATCGTCCACATGGGGGGATCGTGCCGTCGGAAAAAAAAGAATCTGAAATGGATCGACCGGTGCATCCGGCGGAATCGTCGGAAGGGTCTCAAAACGAGGGCTCACCGGAAATCCGGTGATGTGGATCCTGGAAAGAGGCACCTTTTGGGTGGCGAGATTTTCCCGGGTATGATGGTCGGTCACCAAAAAATGATCGCTGGGTGAACGCGACCAGGCGGCATTGATCTCGATCGAGTCGGTAATGACGGTGATGTTTGGAATCCGGTTGTTCTCGGTGAGACGGCTGACCATGTAGGGATAGAGAGGGTAGGTATTGACGACGAGGTCGGGCTGGAAATCCTCGAGAAGTCGGGAGACCGCGCTTTCGGTTTTGGCGATAAAGGGAAGTGGTCGGGAAAAATCCTGCTTGTCGGTGGAGCGATAGATCCAGGCCCAGACTTTTGGGGCGTAGGTCGTGATTTCCCGGTAGGCGCGGCACAACAAGCGGTTGATCCTGGGATTACCGAGGTCGCAGGGGTCAGCCACGCGGACTTCGGCATGTCCCGTCAACGCTTCAGAGAGATGACGGGCGGCACTGTTGTGACCATCGCCAAAGCTGGCGGAGAGAATAAGAATCTTGGTTTTCACTCGCGATG
>JASFWU010000359.1:0-3199 GCA_050049035.1 Akkermansiaceae bacterium
GACTTTCTCCATGATCATTCCGTCAAGGAATTCAATCTCGAACCCGGCACGGTTCTCTCCGTGGAAGAGCGCAAACGCATCAAGCTTGTCCCTCAAAAAGAGTCCGTGTCGAAAAAGTCGAAACCTCTTCCTTCCCGAACCAACGGACAACGGTCGAAGGTCGTTACCACGATTCGGCCTGGCTACGTCTACAAGGACGGCGGACGCGACGTGATCATTCGCAAAGCCGAGGTCATTGTCGCCTGACGAAAAAGATCTTAACGAAAACCGAGACAACGGAGAAATCCATTTCTGAAAACGCACCCGAAACACGAGCCGCTCAGAAAACAAACACGACAAACCGAAAGAGAAATCATGTCAGACAAAACCGCGAAATACGTGGGAATCGATCTGGGCACCAGTACCTCAGCGCTGGCCCACGTCCGCAGTGACGGAAACCCCGAGATCGTTTCCAATTCCGACGGAGAACGACTCACCCCTTCGGTCGTCTTTTTCGATCAATTCGAAGGAGTCAAACTGGTCGGCTCGTCGGCCAAGGATGGCGGCGACCCGGACCGGACAGTCCGACACATCAAGAAGCACATGGACAACCCCAGTCATGTCGTCGAGATCGATGGGGAAAAATGGACTCCTACGGAAATCTCGGCACTCGTCCTGTCGAAACTCCGTAAGGATTGCTCTCAACTCATCGGGAGAATCGAGGACGTCGTTCTGACGGTCCCAGCCAACTTCAATGAGTTGGCCCGGAAGGCCACTGTCACCGCCGGAAAACTAGCCGGCCTCAATGTGAAGAGCATCGTCAATGAGCCCACGGCCGCGGCCCTCTACTACGCCCACACCCAGTCGGTGGAAGGTCGAGTCCTCGTCTATGATCTCGGGGGAGGAACCTTGGACATCACCATCCTCGATATCCGGGACGAAAGCGTTGACATCCTTCTCAGCGAAGGTGCACGGCACCTCGGAGGATCAGATTTCGACGCGGCTCTCATCGAGCTGATCGGAGAAGAATATCGGAAGCAGAACAAGCGCGATCTTGTTCTCAACGAGTCCCAGCGACGCCGCCTACTCGCGGAAACCGAGGACACCAAGAAGCGACTTTCCAAGCTCAACACGATTTCGGAAAAGATCGGAACCGATGATGTTGGCCTCGCCGAATTGAAGCTCTCCAGGGAAGCCTTCGAGACCGCGATCGACGGCCTCCTCGTCCGCACGGTCATGCTCACGGAACAGGCGCTGCGAAACCTCAGCATCCAGCCTTCCGACATTGATCACGTCGTTCTTGTCGGGGGAAGCACCCGGATTCCCAAGGTGCAGAAGCTACTGGAAGAGCATTTTGGAAAACCTCCACTCTCTTGTGGCAACGTCGACGAATGCGTAGCGCTCGGAGCCGCGCTCTTTGCACAGCGAGCTCGTCGGGTATCCGAAGTCTGCAATCACAGCTATGGCACCCTTGCGATTATCGAGGATGCCTCTACCGGGGAATCGAAAGTGCAGAACTCCATCGTCATCCCCAAGAACACGCCCATTCCCTGTTCGATGTCCCAGACCTACATCACGTCCGAGGACAATGAGGAACTCATCGAAGTGGAGATCTCCCAGGGGGAAGACCACGATCCGCGCTATGTCGATATCGTCGGCAAGATCAGTCTCAAAGTTCCTCCTGGCCGCCCTGCCGGTTGCGCCGTCACCGTGACCTACAGCTACGACGAGAATCAGCGTGTCCGCGTCCAGGTGACCGATGAGGAAACCGGTATCCAGGAGGATGTCGACATCGAATACAACGGACAGGGAGTTCTCGACGAAAATGAGATCCAGAGAAAGTCCGCCTACCTCAAGCAGGTCAAGATTGCCTGAACCAACACCCGATAGATCGAGAAATGATAAAGAAACTTTTTGGTTGGATGGGCCGAGGATCGGCAAAAGACTCGTCACTCAAGGTCGGTGGAATCTTCGGAAAAATGACACCCGAAGCGATGTGCGAAATCGACCCGAAGTCGATGAATCGTTCGGAAATCAAGGATCGGCTTGCGATGCTCTATCAAAGACATAACCAGGCCGCGAGCAGCCTCAATCCCGAGCTCCAGGACGAGGCCGAACACATGCTGAAAGCCATCGTCTTCTGCCGCCAGAAATATGTCGACCAGGCACCTTCTGTATCGGCGACGAAATAGGCACCGGAATCGAGGTCCGATTCCCTCTCGACAGGATTTTCGGGATCGCTAGCATATGGCCATAACCCTATGAAAGCACTCATTCAGAAAGTAGTTGATCCCGGCTCTCACGATCGGCTTTCCTCGATCGGTCTCCTCCTCCTTCGCGTTTTCCTCGGAGGGTTCATGCTCTTCGCTCATGGGTGGCCCAAGCTCGCCGGATTTGCCGACAAGAGCGATGGTTTTCCGGACCCCCTGGGCATTGGGAGTCCTGCCAGCCTCACCCTGGCCGTTTTTGCTGAAGTGCTCTGTGCTCTTGTCCTGATGCTGGGGTTATTGACTCGCGCCGTTGCGATTCCCCTTCTTATCACCATGGTGGTGGCAGCATTTCTCGTCCATGCCGACGATCCCTTTCAAAAGAAAGAGTTCGCCCTGCTCTACGCCATTCCCTTTCTCAGCCTGATCTTCACCGGCGCAGGATCGTTCTCGGTCGACGCCAAGCTGAAGAAATAGCGAAGACGACAGGACGTCAGGGGAGCCTCCCTCTTCTTTTCGCCTCTATCGAGGAGCTTTTCAGCTCACGACGGATGCGGTCGACATACTGGACCAGGTCAGGATAAAACTGGAGAAAGTGCTCCTCCAACTGAGGGAGATGTTCCCGCAGGATGCGGGAAGTTTCAAAGATCGGCTCCAGGAAGGGAGCTCGCGAACGCACCCTGACGAGAGTTCGATCAATCCCCTCCAAGGTCGCATATTCCCGCAACCACTGCTGTTCTCTCATCTTTTGAAATGCGTGCCGGGCTTCCTCGGGCGCGAGACGCTGGATGGAAAGCAGTTCGCCCTCGACCCTCTCGAGAAAGGTCTCGAGGTCCTCGTTGGGAGAGAACCGGGCCCAGTGGCGATGCAGGAAATAGTCGTAGTAGATATCCACGACGATCCCCGCAAATCGACGATATTCCTCAGGGAGGAGATCCCGACTGCGGTTCCACATCTCATGTTGATCCGTATAGGCATCGACGTATCGATGCTCCATGATCCCCCGCCAGACC
>JASFWU010000118.1:0-7578 GCA_050049035.1 Akkermansiaceae bacterium
TCGCAAACGATCACCACCGTTCTCCCTTTTTGTTTGCGGTCGGGGAATCGAAGAGGGATCGTGTTCTTTTCCGCATGAAACGTCTGCTCCTCCTATCCCTCTCCGGTTTTTTCGCCTTCGCCGGAAATCTCCCCGCAGCCAGTCTGACTGCGGAATCCCGGACCCTGGTCTCGAGCAATAATGCCAACTTCGATCTCTCGGTGTTTCCGGGAAACGCCAAATACAATGACCGGGGAGTTGGCGGATCCGAGCCGGGAAATCCCACCTTCCAGCAGGTCCTGGGAGACGGCACGGTCCTCAGTCATAACTTCGTGGGGAATTCAGGATCAGGCAGTGAGCTCACCACCTATTCCAGCTCGGGAACCCGCACTCCGACTCCGGTTCGCGTCGGGCCCACCGCCAGCACTCACGGCAACGGCGAGGATTGGGCCAATGTCTGGGTGTCATCCGACCCCGGCGCAGGAATCAACTTTTCTGGAAGCCCCAAGGATCACAACCCGACCGGAGTGGCTGGTGCGGCGAATACCTTTGCCCGGGTGGTGGCGGCCGACGGAACGATCGATATCTCCGGTCTTTCTTCAGGGCAGATTTACTTCCCCGTGGGCTCCTTCAATAATGGCTGGACTCTCACCCTGACCATGGAAGGCGACGGCCAGCCCGATCTTCAAGCGGTGGATAGCGAAGGCGGAATCGGCAACATCAACCGGGGATGGATCTCCGAGTTCAGCTTCGTCAACGAGGGCCAGTATGACTCCATCTCCTACGAGTGGAGACACCAGGATCTCGATGGTAGTCCTGGATCGCGTGCCCGCTTCATGGGCGTCATTCTCGATGGGACCTCGGCCCCCACCGGTCCGCCCGAGGTGGCAAACACCGCTGCCACCGCGATCCTTCCCTCGTCTGCCACCATCGGCGGACAAATCATTGATGCCGGAAACTCCACTCCGACCGTCACTATTTACTGGGGAGACAACGACGCTGGAACCACCGCGGGCAGCTGGGATCACTCGGTGAGTCTCGGTGGCCAAACCGGAACCTTCTCGACCGACCTCACCGGGCTCGACCCTTCCACCACCTATTTCTATCGCTGCTTCGTCAGCAACAGCGCGGGCGAGGATTGGGCCGATTCCACCTCCTCTTTCACGACACTTTCGCCTCCCGATCCCCCAACGGTGGTGAACTCCGCGGCCACCGGAGTGGGATTCATTGAAGCCGATCTCAACGGGACGGTGACATCCACCGGAGGCGAAGTGCCCATCGTGACCATCTACTTCGGCGATAACGACGGTGGAACCAATGCGGGTGCCTGGGATGATTCGGTGGTGCTGGGAAATGAAGCAGGGGCTTTTACTACCAACCTTTTCGGGCTTACCAATGGCACCACCTATTTTTTCAGAGCCTTTGCCGCGAACGGTGGTGGCGGGGCGTGGGCTCCCTCGACCGAGGCCTTCACCACGATGGCTTTTTCGCCTCCCACGGTCACCGGCAATGAGGCCACAAGCATCACCGGGACCGCTGCCGGGATCAGCGGCGAAGTGACCGAAACCGGAGACGATCCTCCGGTCATCACGATCTATTATGGTGACAATGAAGGCGGAACCATTCCGGCCAACTGGGACAACTCGGTGGACCTCGGCCAACAAAGCGGAGCCTTCTCCACCGTCCTGACCGGACTCTCTTCGCTGACCGACTATTTCTTTCGCATCAATGCCACCAATGCCGCCGGCTCGGTCTGGTCGGATGCCACCGGCACCTTCACCACCCTCGAGGTCAGCGAACTGATCATCACCGAGTTCATGGCGGCCAACGATGGTGGCGAGAGCAACAACTCCAACGGCTGGTATCCCATCGAGAACCAAGTCCCGGGAACAAGCGACGACTGGATCGAGATTCAAAATACCAGCGGCAGCACCCTCGACCTGGGCGGATGGCATCTCACCGACGACCCGGCGGACCCCATGAAGTGGTCCTTCCCGACGCCGACCAACATTGCCGCCGGACAATACCTCATCGTCTATGCCTCCGGAAGTGGCGTGCCTGATGCCAACGGAAACCTTCACACCAACTTCCGTCTCGCTTCCGACGGAGAGTATCTCGCTTTGACCAGCCCGGTTGGATCTGTCTTCAGCGAGTTTAATCCGGGAGGCGCTTCCTACCCGGGACAGGACGACGACATCTCCTACGGTTTGCATCCCGTTTCCGCGGACCGGGTTTACTTTTCCTCTCCCACTCCCGGAGCACCCAATGATCCAAGCGGACTCGCCCGGGTGGCCGACACCAGCTTCTCACCGGACCGGGGATACTATCAAAGCGCGATCGACGTGACCATTTCGAGCAATACACCCGACGCCGTCATCTACTACACCACCGACGGAACTCCGCCGATCAATGCCGCCGGGGCTCCCACGTCTACTGCCATCCAATACACCGCTCCTGTTCCGATATCAGAAACCACGCCCCTTCGCGCGGCCGCGACCAAGGCAGGCTTTGCGCCCACCAACATCGATTCCCAAACCTACATTCTCCTGGATATCGACAATGCCGCGCCCGATGGCACCGACCCGGCAGGCTTAAACACCTCCTTCCTTCAGCAGACCCGCCCGCCCGGATGGGGAGGTGGCGACTACAACATGGACACCCGGATCTCGCAGGACACCACACAAGCAACCGGTCACCCGACTTCGATCGCGCAAACGATGTTGCTGGGACTCCGCGACATTCCCACTGTTTCCATTGTCATGGACCGCGATGACTTTGCGGGAAGCAGCGGTATTTATTCCAACGCCAGTAATCGTTCTCTCGAGTATCCCTGCTCGGCCGAGTTCATTCCGATCGAGGGTGACAGCCGCGACGACTGGCAGGTGAATTGCGGGATCAAGGTCTTTGGCGGTGCAAGCCGGACACGTAGTCCCAAGCACTCCCTGAATCTCCGCTTCCGGACCGAATACGGACCGGGCAAGTTGCGTCAGCCGCTCTTCCCCGGATCGGAGGTCGAGGAGTTCAACTCGATCGCCTTCCGGAGTGGCTACAACAATTCGTGGATCCACTGGAGCGGCGCCCAACGCGAGCGTGGCTCCATGATTCGTGACCAGTGGATGCGCCAGTCGATGTTGGACATGGGGAATCCTGCCGCGGGCCATGGCTTCATGGTTCACATGTTCATCAATGGTCTCTACTGGGGCGTGCACAACATTTGCGAACGTCCCGAGGCCTCCCATTATGCCGCACACAATGGCGGAGACGAAGACCTCCTCGATGCCCGAAATGCCGGAAGCACCATCGATGGAACACCTGCCGCCTACGATGCGATGAGATCCCTGATCTCCGCCACCGGGACTCCCGATTACTGGCAAAAGGTCCAGGGCGTTCTCGATATCGATCACTACATCGATTACCAAATCATCAACCGATACGGCGGCAATGCCGACCTGAGTGCCGGCAACAACTGGCGCTCTGCGGGAGGTGGTCCTTTTCCGGCGGGCCAGCCTGAGTTGATGGCGCCCTGGCAAATCTACTCTTGGGATGGCGAACGCACCATGGAGAGTCCTTCTTCGACCGGCGCACCCACCGATCCGGTGGGAGTGCGGGGCACCCTCGAAAGCAACGCCGAATACCGCACCCGTTTTGCCGACCGCTTGCAGATGCATTTCTCCGAAGGAGGGGCGCTCACTCCGGAAGCGACGGCGGCTCGTTGGATGAAGTATGCCAACAATCTTGACCGGGCCATCATCGCCGAATCAGCCCGGTGGGGAGATTCCAGCGACACTCTTTACACGAGGGACGTTCATTGGTTGAACGAACAATCGCGTCTCCTCAACAGCTACTTCCCGGTGCGCAGTGCCAACATTCTCTCAGCCTACAGTTCCCTGCTTCCCAACGCCGATGCTCCGCAGTTTCTCGTGAATGGAACGCCTCAGGAAGGAGGCCTTTTCCCGGTCGGTGGAACGCTGCAACTCACCGCCAACTCCGGGACCATCTACTACACCACCGACGGATCGGACCCTCGACTCGAAGGAGGTGGAATCAATCCGGCGGCCGGCTCGATCGGTGCGGGAGCCAATCAAACTTCCTTCATCACGCTCGAGGAAAACGGTTGGAACTACCTTGATACCGGCGTGGCTCAAAGCGACAGCGAAGTGGTTGTCGGACATCCTTCCTACAATTCTTCCGACTGGAAGCATCCCGATTTCAACGACAGCAGCTGGGACACCGGGCAAGCACTTTTGGGTTATGGCACGATCACCGGACGCACCATCAATGAGCTCATTCCCATCCAGACCCCGCGTCTTCCCACCATTTATTTCCGCAAGTCCTTTGAAATCACCGACGCCGATACTTTTACTCAAATCGTGGTGAGCCTGATTCGCGACGACGGCGCCATTGTCTATCTCAACGGAAAGGAGCTGGGCCGCAGTAACATGAATGGAGGGAACCAGCAGTATGGCGACTTCGCGATCAATGCCACCTCGAATGAAGGAGCTCTGGTAAGTCTTGGCACCTTCGTGGTAGGCCCCGGCGATCTCAACGAAGGGACCAATGTCATCGCGGTTGAGCTCCATCAAAGCAGTGGTTCGAGCAGCGATACCGGGTTCGACCTTCAGCTTTCCGGAATTGCTCCGGCCGGGGGCAATGGAGGCTCGGTGGTCGAATTGACCGGAAGCTCGATGGTGAGAGCTCGTTCCTTTGACAACGGCGAATGGTCGGCACTCAGCGAGGGCCGCTTCATTGTCGCGCCAATTGCAGATGCCTCCAATCTCGTGGTCTCGGAGTTGATGTACAACCCACCGGGACAGTCCGAAGATGGCGAATGGATCGAGCTGATGAACATCTCGGGAAGCACCATCGATTTGACGGACCTCAGCTTCGCCGGCATCGAGTACCAGTTTCCCTTTGGATTCACCCTCGCCGCCGGGGAACGCGTGGTGGTGGTGAAAAACCAGGTCGCTTTTCTTGCCAACAACAACACTGCCGGGATCAACATCGCGCCGGGTGAGTTTGCCACCACCAGTCTCGATAACTCTGGAGAGCGAATCACCCTGATCGATGCCCTTGGTGCTGAAGTGCAATCCTTCCGCTACAACGACAAAGCCCCTTGGCCGACCGCGCCGGATGGAGATGGATTCTCGCTTGTCCTGATCGATCCCACGAGCTCACCCGACCATGACGATCCCTTCAACTGGAGATCCAGTGCCTCCCTCGGTGGAAGTCCCGGTGGGAGCGATGCCACCAGCTTTGCTGGCAACCCGAATCTCGATCTCGATGATGACGGACTCAGCGCCTTCCTTGAGTATGCCTTTGGAACCAGTCAGGGTGATGCCGGAGCCAGCCCGGAAGCGGGGCTGATTTTGGGATCGATGCAGGCTGACGACGGAGGCGGTGGCATCGGGGATTTCCTCACCGTGACCTTTCGGCGGAATTTGACTGCCGACGATTTGGACTTCGTCGTTGAGACTTCCAACGACCTCGCGAGCTGGAATGAACCGGAACTGGTCTTCGTCTCGTCCTTCCCCAATGGCGACGGAACCGCCTCGGTAACCTACCGGAGTTCCCAGGTTCTTGGAAGCACGGTGAAAGAGTTTCTTCGAGTCAGGGTCATCACCCGCCCGTAAAGGCGAAGGCTTACGACAAGCCCGCAAGACCGGAGAGCTTGCCTCCGGCCCCTGCCTCGTTCAAAACAGACGAACCATGAGAAGTCTTCTCCTCCTCCTCTTCGCTGCACTCATTTCAGTCGGAACCACTAACGCCAAACCGAACGTCGTGATCATCTTTCTCGATGACTCCGGCTTCGGTGATTTTCACCCTTTTGGAAAGCCGACCTATCCGACGCCCAACGTGGTCCGGCTCGCCAAAGAAGGAATGCGGCTCAACCAATTCTATGTTCCGCAAGCGGTATGCTCGGCCTCCCGCTCGGCGCTCATGAGCGGATGCTATCCCGGTCGCACCAAGGTCTTCGGTGCACACGGTCCCAATGGCAAGGGTCTCGATCCCAGGTTCGCCACCATGGCCGAGGTTTTCAAAAAGAACGGCTACGCCACCGCTCACTATGGCAAGTGGCATTGCGGAGATACTCCGGCGACCCGACCGCAGGCCCGCGGATTTGATGAACACGGCGGCCTGATGATTTCAAACGACATGTGGCGCTTCCATCCGGTCAACCCGAAGCAATGGAGCAAGCACCCGCTGCCCTACTGGCGCAACGATAAGATCACCATCGAGAACATCACCAAGAAGGACCAAACCCAGCTCACCAAATGGGCCACCGAACAAGCCGTCGACTTCATCAAGCGCAAGCACGAGTCGCCTTTCTTCGTCTACCTCGCCCACTCCATGCCACACGTTCCACTTTTCTGCAGTGACGAGTTCCTCGGGAAGTCCGGTGCCGGACTGTACGGCGATGTCATCATGGAGATCGATTGGTCGGTTGGAGAAATCATGAAGGTCCTTCGCGAGAAGAACGTGGAAAAGGAAACGATCGTCATCTTCAGCTCCGACAACGGACCGTGGTCTCAATACGGCGACCACGCAGGCACCACTCCCTTTCGCGAGCACAAGGCCACCGGCTTTGATGGTGGCATTCGCTCGGCCACCCTCATGAAGTATCCCGGAAAGCTTAAAGCCGGTTCGACCCTGGAGCGTCCGGTCAGCTCCATCGATCTTCTTCCGACTCTCGCTCATCTTACCGGATCAAAACTCCCCGCGAACGAAATCGATGGCAAAAACGTCTGGTCCATCATCACCGGAGAAAAGGACGCCAAACCAGCCCACGAGTATTACCCTTTCTCGACCGGCCGCACCTTCGAAGGGGTCATCAGTGGCGATGGCCGATGGAAGCTTCATCTCCCCCACCGCTATCGGAGCGTCGTGGAATACGGCAAAGGAGGCCAACCCGGTCGCACCGTGGCCAAGCAAATCGAGTTCTCTCTTTTTGATTTAAAGAACGACCCGAAGGAGAGCACCAACGTCATGTCCAATCACCCTGAGGTCGCGAAACGCCTCGAGGCTTTGGCACTGAAGCATCGGAAGGAGTTCTACGGGAAGAAGTGACTTCCTTGCCCCCATACCCAACATTGAGGCACAGCTGGTTAGGCGCATCAAAGAGATCAAGGGTCATGAAATCAAAGTTAACGGGTGATGAAAAAGCAGTGCTTTACCAAATGACGAGTGCCCGCCGAGGAGGGATGCTTTGGTATGATGTTTCGATCATTGCGCCAACGATCGGTATGGCAGTTTATGGACTGCTCAGTGACAGTCCGACCGTTGGTTTGATTGGAATCGGGCTTTATGTTGCAACACGAATCCGGGCGACTTTTGAACAGGAACGGGCTGCAACGGTTTTAAAAAACGGGATCCAAAAGCTCATGGAGCGGTATGAAAGTGAATACTCACCAAAGGAGTGAATCTGGCGAGTAACGAGAAAGAGAATCAGAGTTCGACAGAAGAATCGGAATCATGAATCTACTTTTTCCTTAGGGAACCTCTGAACAAAGCGTTTTCTGATCCTTCGTAGTTTTGTTGTTTCTTTTTGAAGTGTCCATGCGGGATATCGCTGCTCTTATTCTCCTTCAAGGAGCTCTTTTT
>JASFWU010000360.1:0-3196 GCA_050049035.1 Akkermansiaceae bacterium
CTTGCCTTTCAGTTCTTTTGCAGCCGTCACACTGACGGTTCCCGAACAGGTTGGTCAGGAAAGCTGTGCCTTTGGGTCGGTGATGAGAAAGCCAACCATTTTGGGTTTCGCGGCAGCTTCCGCGCGGGCTTCGTCGAGCTTCTCCATGGTAAAGAACCCACGGGGAAGGTCGAACGCTACTGCCAGAGGATCGGTGCAGCGCAAGGGGGAGATTGTGACAAAAGGATTGATTACAGTTTCAGGAATCCACCACCGCAAATTTCAGCTCCGCACTTGAGACCACTTCGCCATTGACCGAGCAGGAGGCCACCGCGGTGCCGATGGTGCGTCGGAAGGAGAGAATCTCGGCGTCGATAAAAAGGGTATCCCCGGGAACCACCGGCTTGCGGAATTTGACTTTGTCGGCACTCAGGAAGTAACCGATCTTACCCTGGTTGTCGGGCATGCGCATGATGAGGATGGAGGCGGCTTGAGCCATCGCTTCAAGCTGGAGGACTCCGGGCATGACGGGATGGCCGGGGAAGTGCCCCTGGAAGAACTCCTCGTTCATGGTGAGGTTCTTGATCGCGGTGCACTTCATCTCGGAGGAGAATCCGGTCACCCGGTCGATGAGGAGGAAAGGGTAGCGGTGCGGAAGGATTTTGAGGATGTCGGTGATGTCGAGAACGGCTTCGGCTTCCGGAAGCTTGACCGGTGGAACCATTTTCTGCATCGCGGCGTAGTTTTTTTGCAGCGCCTTGGCTGCTTCGGTGTTGGGTCCGTGACCGGGTTTCACCGCGATGACGTGCCCATTAAATTTTTTGCCCGAGAGCATGAGGTCGCCAATGACATCGAGGGCCTTGTGACGGGCGAATTCGTTGTCAAAGCGCATGGGCTCTTTCGACATGATCTCTTCGCCCCGGACCACCACGGCGTTTTCGAGTGAGCCGCCTTTGATGAGTCCTTTGTCGAGAAGCGGTTTGATGTCTTCGTAGAAAGTGAAGGTCCGCGCGGGAGCAATTTCCTTTTCGTAAAGCTCGGGGGTGACCACCGAGGAGAAATATTGCACGAAGCGGCCGTCTTTGCCGACATTGGTCACCGAAACGCGAAACTGCTTGTCGGGAACGATGGTGATGAGGGATCCATTGCCGGTTTCGAGGTGAATGGGTTCGCGAATCTCCCAGACTTTGCGGGGAACGCTCTGCTCTTTGAGTCCGGCTTTTTTGATCAGTTCCACATAAGGACGAGAGGAGCCATCTCCGATCGGAGGCTCGTTCGAGTCCATCTCGATGAGGGCATTGTCGACTCCAAGTCCGACAAGAGCAGAAAGCACGTGCTCCACGGTGTGGACCCGGACGGAGCCTTCCGCGAGAGTGGTGGCCCGTTCAACTGTCTGCACTTTCGAGACATCAGCATCGATGAAGGGTTTGTCGGGAAGGTCGACGCGGCGGAATTTGAAGCCGTGGCCCTCGGGAGCTGGCTTGAGCGTGAGAGTGACTTTTTCTCCGGTGTGAAGAGAGGTTCCTTCGAGGGTGGCCTCACTGGCAAGCGTGTGCTCCATCTGCGACATGGGCGGGTTTTAGACTGGAGGTGAATTTTGAAAAGGGATTTATCATGGGTCGTGAGTTTGCGGATTCCATCACGGACCGATTTCGAGATTCTGCGGGAGGAAGCCGGATGGCTGGTGGTGAATAAGCCAGCTCCGCTGATCGTTCATCCCACCGGAGGAACCGATGAGGTGACCTTGTGGGATCTCTTGCGGGTCGAGCTTGGCAGCGACGAGGTCCACCTTGTGAATCGCCTGGATCGGGAAACAAGCGGATGTGTTCTTGTCGCAAGAACAAAAGTTTTGGCGCGGCGTCTCGGGAAGAAAATGGCCGGCGGTGGGATCCGCAAGGAATACCAGGCCATCGTTCACGGCTGGCCGAAGTGGCAGGAACTTGAGGTTGAGAGCGGCTTGAGAAGAAAAGGAGAATTCGCCGGGAGTGACATTTGGATCCGGCAGGCCGTCCACCCCGAGGGGCGAAAAAGTATCACTCGTTTCGAAGTCGAGCGCCGGTGGGAAGGGGCACTCGGGAGGTATTCGCAAGTTCGATGCCTCCCCGGGACCGGACGCACCCATCAAATCAGGGTGCATTTGGAATCCACAGGACACGGGATTGTTGGAGATAAAATCTATGGCCGCGACGACTCGGCCTACCTGTCCTTCCTTCGTGACGGCTGGACGGATCAATTGTCGGCTGAGTTGATCCTTCCGCGACAGGCCCTGCATGCCTCGGGGATGTCATTTGAGCTCGGCGGCGAGGAGATAGAGGTGCGGAGCCCACTGAGTGCCGATCTTGGGTCGTTTTGTGTTGCGCCGGAGTGAATGCTGCCTTTCAAGGTGCCATGGCTCATTTGAAGGAAGTGGTTGAGGCGCTCGAGGAGGAACTTCGGACGAAGGAGATCCCGGACTATCCGGGGGCGCACAACGGGTTGCAGCTGGAAAACCGGAAAGGAATGGTCAGCCGGGTCGCGTGTGCCGTCGATGCCAGCTTTCCGGTGATTCAAAAGGCAGTGGACTCGGGCGCGGACCTCCTTTTGGTCCATCACGGGCTTTTCTGGCAGGGAGTCAGGTCGATGACCGGTCCTGTCTTTGAGAAATTCCGGTTGGCGATTGAGAATGATCTGGCGATCTATAGCTCCCACATCCCCCTTGATATCCACCCCGGGCTTGGGAACAACATTCTCCTTTCACGCGCACTTGGTCTTGGTGATGGCTCTCCTTTTTTTGACTGGAAAGGAATCGATCTGGGCCGCCGATCGACTTGCGACCTCACGCTCGGCGAGTTGGTTGAAAAACTCCAACAAGTGCTCAAAGGGGCGGTTACCATTCGCGGGGAATTGGATCAGCAAGTCGGCCAATTGGGAATCATCACAGGTGGGGCGGGAAGTGAGGTGGAATCGATGGCCGGATTGGGAATCGACACCTTTCTCACCGGTGAGGGTCCGCATTGGAGTCATCCCTTGGCTGAAGAACTCGGGATCAACGTGCTCTACGGGGGCCATTATGCGACGGAGACCTTCGGAGTCAGGGCCCTTGGTCATTGGTTGGAAACCCGATTTGAGGTTTCCTCCGTATTTTTGGATCACCCCACCGGATTGTAAAAAAGCACTTTATTTAAGAACTCTTAATTGATTGGTAATCTTCAGTGAAGAGCGTGGATCCCTAAAGCTG
>JASFWU010000066.1:0-10488 GCA_050049035.1 Akkermansiaceae bacterium
GCCTACAGCGATCTGACTCTCGAGAAAAATGCCACCGTGCAGGTCGAGCAGCCGGTCGGAAGTGATGGTGACCTCGTTTCCATCAAATGCGCTTCCGAAGACCGAGCCGCGATTGAGGCCGAACTTCGCAAAGACATTCCCCTTCTGGCCAAAATCAACGGTGAGGTGCTCAAATACACTTTCACTACGGAGGGCGGCCCGACGCTTGACTCGGTCAAGGCAGCTCTGACTGAACTTGGCTTCAACGAGGCAGAGGCCACCTTGAAGGCTTCAAGCGATGAGAAAAAATCAGTTCTTTCGCTCGCGGTTTCAGCTGAAGTCGCCGAGAAGCTTCCCGCCAGCTTCAAGGAAAAATTCCCGACTCTTGGTGAAGCAACAGTCGCGATTGATTACGACGTCCAAATCGACAGCGAAACGATTTCGGCCTCCCTTGGTGGTGAGTTCTTCGAAAATTCGCTCTGGGCTCTCGGAATCGGCCTTTTCGTGGTTTTGGTCTACATCAGCCTGCGATTTGAGTTCTCCTTCGCAGTGGGTGCTTTCGCGGCCCTCTTCCACGATATCCTCATCGCGATTGGCGTGGTCATTCTCTTCGGAACCGAGCTTTCCCTGATCCACGTGGGTGCCTTCCTGACCATTGCGGGTTACTCCATCAACGACACCATTGTGGTCTTTGACCGCTTGCGGGAGACTCTCCGAAGCAAGCGCGGAGATGTCTCGGACGTGATGAACTTTGCCATCAACGCCACTCTTTCCCGGACCATCCTGACGTCGGTCACCACCTTCGTGGCGGTTCTTGTGCTCTGGATCTTTGGTGGTGCCGCGCTCAAGGACTTCTCCTTTGCGATCATGATCGGAGTCGTGGTGGGAACCTACTCCTCGATCTTCATCGCCGCTCCGGTCGTTTACCTCTGGAGCAAAGCCCGCGGAACCAACCTTCGTTCGGAGCTTCTCGATGCCAACCTCGACATGTCGACAGGTATTGAGCCCTCGAAGGTTGACTAAGCAACCAAAGAGCACATGGTCTTTTCGGTGAACCGTAAGGACGCAATCTCGATCAGGAGCCTGAAGAAGCGGCAATCGCTTCTCCCCGGGCTCCTTTTCTTTCTGATTGTTTGCCTGACTCCAGGCCTTTCTCCGGGAGAAGACGCCGGACTCGAAGATGACGGATCACGGGTTTCGGTCCTCGGCTATCACGTCTTTCACCCCACCTTCGAAGCCACCCAGATGCGGATCCCGACCGCGAAGTTCCGCAAGCAGATGGAGACGATCAAGAACTCCAACATCCCGGTCATTACCCTCGAGCAATTCCTGGCCTGGCGTCAGGGAAAGGGCAAGATCCCGCCCCAGGCCATTTTGATCACGATGGATGACGGCTGGCGTTCGGTCTACAAGGAGGCTTTTCCCATCATGAAGGAGTTCAAACTCCCCTTCACCCTCTACCTTTACAAAAACTACGTAGGAGCAAAACGCGGCAGCCGGGCCCTGACCCTGCCCATGATCAAGGAGATGCTCGACAGCAAACTCTGCTCGCTCGGATCACACTCGGTGAGTCACCCCTTTCCCAGCCAGATCAAAAAGGAGGCTGAAAAAGGAGCTGAAGATTACGAGAAGTTCCTTCGCAAGGAGTTCGGCGACTCCAAAGTGTTTCTCGAAAAGACCTTTAAGAAAAAGATCACCACCTACGCTTACCCCGGAGGATATCATACCGGTGAGATGTATCCTCTGGCGAAGGAGATCGGCTACAAGGAGCTTTTTACCGTCGAGCCGGGAAAAGTCCGCCGTAACTCGCCCGGAGAAGCACTGCCCCGCTACATCGTTCTCGGAAATCACGATGGCGCTTTCAACGCCGCGATGGTTTTCCGAAACAGCTCCCGCTTCATCACGCCACCAGTCATTCTGCCTCATCCGGTCTCTCCTGCGCCCTCCGAACTCGTGGAAGGTCGGCTGCCCCGAATCAAAGTCGACCTTTCCGGTGTGGAAAACCTCGATCCATCCTCAGTCGTGATGCGCGTGGCCGGATTCGGCAAAGTTCCACTGGTCGCCGACCCCGCCAAAAAACTTTTCCAATGGACGGTGACCCGCCCCCTCCGCCAACCCGCCTGCGAAGTGAGGGTGCAATGGAAGCTTCTCGGAAAAGAGAAGCCCGAGCCAGTGATGAAGTGGGCCTTTCAAATCGATCGCGAAGCAGCTTATCAAGCTCTCGGACGGTGATTTCATTGTGAATAACTCTTTGATCCGGCGAAGTCGGACCAATTTCAGTGATTTTCGATCTGTATTTCTGGTAGAATCTTCGATTTTCCACCTAAAATGAGCAATTTTCACTTGTTCACAGCCTGAGATTCTGAAAATTTCCCGCCGAACCTGTTAAAAATCATGAGCAAGCAATCTTTCGACGGTGCCCAGGCTTTAATCAAGACCCTCGACGACCTCGGAATCGAGTTCATCTTTGGCTACTCAGGTGGAGCAGCCATTCCCATTTTCGATGCTCTCGAAACGGTGGAAACCAAGATGAAGTTCATCCTGGTCCGTCACGAACAAGGGGCTGTTCACATGGCCGACGGCTACGCCCGCGCGACTGGTAAGCCCGCAGCAGTTCTCGTGACCTCGGGTCCCGGAGCCGGGAATACCGTGACCGGTCTCATGACGGCCCACATGGATTCGGTGCCCATGATTGTCATTTGTGGACAGCAGGTGACCTGGATGCTCGGGAAGGACGCCTTTCAGGAAGCCGATATTTTCGGAATCACCATCCCGGTGGTGAAGCACAATTATCTCGTCAAGGAGACCAACGATCTCGTCCGCGTGGCCAAGGAAGCCCACCATATCGCGACCACCGGACGCCCCGGGCCCGTTCTCATCGACGTGCCGAAGGATGTGTCCTCGGGAACCTTTACCGCTGAGATGGATCCCGAGTTGGACCTTCCCGGATACGATCCCTACGAGTCCTTTAACATCGATCCGGCAGCGGTGACCGACGCCATCGAGTTGATCAAGAACGCCAAACGTCCCGTCATTTTGGCCGGTCAGGGAACGATGATCTCCCGGGCTGACAAAGAGCTCATGGAATTGGCCGAGACGCTCAAATGTCCGGTCACCTCCACCCTGCTCGGCAAGGGCGTCTTCCCGGAGACCCACGAGCTCAGCCTCGGAATGCTGGGCATGCACGGCACGGCTTACGCGAACAAAGCGATGGTTGAGTGCGACCTTCTCATCAACGTGGGATCGCGCTTTGACGACCGGATCATCGGTCAGCCGGACAAGTTCTGCGCCGACGCTAAGATCATTCACATCGACATCGATGCTGCCGAGATGGAGAAGATGATCTGCCCTGATGTTCAGATTGTCGGAGATGCCAAGGCTGCTTTGACCTTGCTTAACAAGGAGATTTCCCCTCTCGAAACCGCCGACTGGCTCAAACATCTGGATGGCTACAAGAAGCGCTTCCCGCTCACTTACAAAAAGCAAGGCGGCCTCCGCATGCAGCAGGTCATCGAAGAGCTTTACGAACAAACGAACGGCGAGGCGATTGTCTCGACCGATGTGGGTCAGCATCAGATGTGGGCCGCCCAGTTCTACAAGAACAACGAATCCTACCACTGGCTGTCCTCCGGAGGTGCCGGCACCATGGGCTTTGGATTCCCGGCTGCGATTGGCGCGCAACTCGCCTGCCCCGACAAAACAGTGATCGCCGTCGTCGGTGACGGTGGATTCCAGATGACTCTTTTCGAACTGGCCACCGCTGCCATTCACAAACTCCCCATCAAGATCGTCGTCCTCAACAACCACTACCTCGGCATGGTCCGGCAGTGGCAGGAACTCTTCTTTGAGAACCGCGAATCGGGGGTGGATCTCGATGGTAACCCGGACTTCTGCAAGCTCGCAGGAGCCTACGGAATCCCAAGCGTGCACTTCAAGCGCCCGGCCGATTGCCAGCGCAAGATCGAGGAAGCCCTCGCCTACAACGACGGCCCCATCCTTATTCATGCCGAGTGTGTGAAATACGAAAATGTCTTTCCGATGATTCCGGCTGGAGCTGCCCTGGAAGACATGATCACCGAGCCGCCGAAGACCAAGATGGCCAAGCCCGTTGGCTCCACCTAGGAAGTCTGTTTTTGAATCTCAACGTCATTTCGTTCCATGCCCAAGACACAGAACATCGTCACGACCGACACTCCCGAGAAGGCCAACCGCCACGGCGAGTCCAACACCTTGTCCATTCTCGTGAACAATAGCCCTGGCGTCCTCATGCGGATTTGCCAGGTCTTTTCCCGACGCGCTTACAACATCGATTCGCTCGTGGTTTCCGAGGGCCGCACCGGGGCCTTTTCCCGGATGACCATCGACATCTCCGGAAATCCGCAGGGATTCGAGCAGATCCTCAAGCAGGTGAACAAGCTCATCGATGTCATTCACTGTCACGAGCACACCGCCGAGAACTCGGTGGTGCGCGAGATGCTCCTGGTCAAAATCATCGCCGGCAAAGACGAACGTTCCGATGCCCTTCAGGTCATCGAGCACTTCGCTGGTAAGACCGTTGATATGAGCCCGACTTCCATGATCGCGATGTTCACCGGCACCACCAGCAAGCTCGACGCGGTCGTTCTCATGCTGGGTCAGTTTGAGGTCATTGAGACCGTTCGAACCGGGAAAGTCGTAATGGCCCGCGGGAATCAGGAGACCTAGGATCAGACTCCCTCGTTGGCCTTGTCGATGCCACATTAATTCGAGGATCTCTGCCGTCTCGACGGCGCTCTTTGAATATTCGGAGGCACCAAAACGATGATTGTTGTTTGGTGGTCTCGGAGGCGCTACGGTCGTTCCGTTGAAAAGGACTTCCAGCCGATTTCTGAAATGGCTCACTTTGATTGGGGCGCTTGGCCTTACCCTGCTTATCGCGATCTTTCTTCTCCGGGAGCCTGCTAAAGTTGGACAGTTTGAGGGCATCTATTCAACTGGTGGAGTCATTCCATGCATGTGTGCAGACGGGATTCACTTTCTCCGCTTTGCTAATGAGAGAATGATCTACTACGCCGACCATGAGGACACGGCGCTAATCTTTGGAAGATACAAGAAAAACGAGGACGGCAGTTATACCCTTTATAAAATTCCGATTCGTCCAGATGACGAGGAAGAAATACTCCTGCAAATCGCCAGACCAAATCCAGCGTTTCTAGCAGTAACGACTCCAGAATACGGAGAGGTGAAAGAAGAGCGGTTCATTTTGATGAGAATCGACCCAAGCGAGAAGGTCGGCCGGCTCATTGCCAATCGCGAAATTAGATATGTGAGGTTTCCTGATCCTTCGACGATCGTGAACCTGTTCTACAATTCCTCTCTCGAGTTGATTCGTGAGGAGACGGAAAAACGAGAGGAGATCAACTCTTATCCCGCGGAATCAAGAACTGCCAATTGAGCCTCCCCTACTCCACCGGCACATCGTGGTAATCGAGCGCCCACTCGCGCATGAAGCGGACCTGGGTTGGAGTCACCTTGTAGAGAATGAATTCAGGGTTGTCGGGGCTGCCGAGGTATTGTTTGAGCAAGGGATTGGAAGCCCAGATGGAAGAGAGCGTTTCCTTATCGGCAACCACACTGGCGCTCCCGGTGATGCGAAGCTGGTCATGTCCGGGCGAAAGATATGCTAATTCCACTTTGGGATTTCCGGCGATCTCGGATGTTTTTTGGTAGGAGGCCAGATTCGCGACATAGATGGTAAAGTCGGAATCGACCCGCACCGGTGACACCGGGCGAACCCGTGGCTGCCCTGCTCCATCAACGGTGGCGAGCATGGGAAATTTGGCTTCCTTGATGACTTTGTGGGCCAGGTCATAAAGGTCTTTGGTTTCAAAAGGTTCCGGTCGTGGTTTCATGAATTCGCTCGCAGATTGTCGGAGGCAGGATTACCACACTTTCGCCCGACGATGAAACGACTCTCCTCGATCTTTTTGATTCTCGCCCTCCTGGTGATCGTTCCGTTTTTGATCTGGGGCAGTTGGTTCGAAGAATCGATGTCGCTTGAAAACACGGTGAGCTGGCTGAATTCCTCGGGCGATTGGGCCTGGGCGGCGGGGCTGGGGCTCCTGATCATTGATCTCTTTCTCCCCATCCTCGGGACCGTAGTGATGTCGGCCCTGGGATTGGTTTACGGATGGTTTTGGGGAGGCTTGCTCTCCGGACTGGGAGCCACGGGTGCCGGGCTTTTGGCTTACGGACTTTGCCGCAAAGCCGGGCGATCAGCGGCCCGCTGGGTGACGGGCGATGAAGGTTTGGCTGAAGGAGAAAAACTGTTTCAGGGCGAAGCCGGAGGCTGGCTAGTCGCCTTTTCACGATGGATGCCCATTCTTCCGGAAGTTGTAGCCTGTCTGGCGGGACTGTCTAAGATGCCCTTCAAACGTTTTCTCGCAGCGCTCTGCGCGGGATGTTTCCCGATGGGCTTTGTCTTTGCCTCAATCGGACAAGCGGGTCACGACCATCCGGTGCTCGCAGTGAGCCTGAGTGCCGGGCTGCCTCCTTTGATCTGGGGAGTCTTCCGACTGTGTTATCGAAAGAAGGGCTGACTTGTTTAAGGCTATTCGCAAATCACCCTCAAGGCTTCGTGAATCAACGGGTCACTCTCCGGAAAGACCGTCCTGAGATCGACGAAGAGAGCATCATCGGTGGTGTAGCCCACGATGGCCGGACTTCCGAGACGGAGCTTTTTGGCCAAGGCAGGAACCGATTGATTGGACGGGACAAGCTTGAGGGCAATCGACGGAAACTCGCTCCTTGGCATCGTTCCCCCACCCGGCCGGGCCAGGGTTTCCTCGATGGTGATCGTGACAATCTCTGATGGCAGCCCCTCCAGAATCGTTTCAGCCCGCTCCCGTAAAACAGCCACATCCTCCCTCAGAAAACGCAAGACCGGGACATCACTCTGGCCGGGGTCGGCCTTCGTTTCGAGATATTGGTCAATCGATTCCTGCAAAGTCGTGAGGATGAGTTTGTCGCATCGCACCGCCCGGAAGAACGGCTCCTTTTTGATCGCGGCGACCAGGTCGGCCCGCCCGCCGATGATTCCCGATTGAGGTCCGCCGAGGAGTTTGTCACCTGAAAAAACGACGAGATCAATGCCGCGACGAAGACACTCCTGGGGAGTCGGTTCGTGTTCGATGGGCGCGAGCTTCTCGGTATCCATCATCGCCCCGGAGCCAAGATCCTCGACCAGCGGAATGCCGTGCTGATGTGCCAACCCGGCAATCTCCGGGATCTCGGGTTCGCCGATGAATCCTTCGAGATAGAAATTCGAGCGATGAACTTTTAAGATGAGAGCCGTCTGAGGAGTGATGGCTTTTTCATAGTCTCGGAGATGGGTCTTATTGGTCGCTCCCACCTCAACGAGTTTGGCGCCAGAAGTTTCGAGAATCTCGGGGATACGAAATCCGCCTCCGATTTCCACCAACTCCGACCGGGAAACGATGACTTCATTTTTCCCCTCTTCCACCAAGGTTCGCAGGGTCAAGACGAGAGCCGCGGCGCAGTTGTTGACGGCGGTTGCGGCTTCGGTTTCAAGCAAGCAAGCCAGAGCCGTTTCGAGATAACCGGCCCGCTTGCCACGCGCACCCGAACCCAGATCGAATTCGAGGTTGGAGTATCCCGTGGCGATCGATTGTAAGGCACCGGCCGCTTTGTTCCCGAGCGGTGAACGTCCCAGATTGGTATGAATCAAAACGCCCGTGGCATTGATGACCGGCTGCAGGCGTGAGTTTGCAAATTCGTGCAAGCCCTGCCGGGTCGAGGTCTCAATTTCCTCGCGAGTGTGCTCCTCGCCATTCAACAAGGCCTGCCTGAAACGGTCGATCTCCCGCCGGACATACAAGTTGACCAAGGGCCGGGGCAATCCCGATTCGGGAGCCAAAGCGGAAGCCAGTTTTTCAACGGAAGGAAGGGTGGCAAGTTTGCTCATGGACAGGGACACCATGGCGCGGGATTCCATTCCCGTAAAGAAGCAGAATCACTGGTCTCCTACCCAACGGATTCCCTCATCTTCATAAACGATGAGACGCTTGCGATACAGCGCGCCCGTGGCCTTCTTGAAGACCTTCTTGCTGACGCCCAGTTCGTCGTAAATCAACTCGGGGGGAGATTTGTCGTTGAGGTCCAGATAACCGCCGCGCGCTTCCAGTTCCCGGATGAGACGAGATTCCAGATCATCCACTCCAGCCTTGCCATGAGGAGTCAACGAGAGATCGATTTTGCGATCCGGACGAACCTGCACCACATAACCCCGTCGCTTGCCTCCGTAGTGGAGCTCTTCAAAGACCTGGTTCTGAAACAGTAGACCTGAGTGTTGTCCCTCAACGATGACCTTATAGCCAAGATCGGTCTTTCCATAGACCAGAAGCTCCACCTCTTCTCCTACAGCAAGATCGGGAATGTCCTGGCCGAAATGGCGGTCAATTCTCTGGCTCGCGACGAGGCGACGGCTCTTGGGATCGAGGTAGACTGCTACCACAACGAGGGCTCCCGCTTTGGGCGCTCCCCGTTGCTCGCTGAAGGGGAGCAACAAGTCCTTGGCGAGTCCCCAATCGAGAAACGCTCCGGTATTATTCGAGGAAACGACCCGAAGAGCCCCAAAGGAACCCGGCATCACTTTCGGGAGTCGCTCGGTGGCAACCGGCCGATCTTCGGAGTCCCGGTAAAGAAAAACCTCAACCTCCTCCTGATTCATCGATTGTCGCTCGATGCGAGGAAGCAAAACCTCACCGAGGTTTCCGCCGTCAAGGATGAGGCCCGCCGAAACCTCTCTCACCACCGGAAGGGTCACTCTTTCACCAATCTCAGCCACGTGAGGAAGCTATCGGGCTTTGCGAGCGACGTAAACCGTGCTCTCGAATTCCTCATCCTGGATGGGATTGTGAAAAGGAATGACATGAGTGTCCACCGACTCAAAAACCTGACGGAGCGACTCGAGAAAGGTTTCCTCGGGAGGATCGTCCGACCACAGTCCAAAAACTCCGCCTGGCTTGATCAAGGTGGAAAACTTCTTCAGGCCTTCCGAGGTGTAAAACCCGGCATTTTCCTCTGCGAGCAGGTGGTCCGGCGAGTGGTCGATATCGAGAAGGATCGCGTGGTAGTCATCGCGTTCCTCTTCATAACCGCCTCCGACGGAGAACTCGAAGAAATCGCCCTCGAGGTATCGACAGCGCGAATCCTTGTTCAAAGTGGCGCCCACAGGCACCAACTCCTGTTTGTGCCAGTCGATCACCGGCTTGAGATACTCGACAATTCCGAGCGAGCCCACTTCCTCAAACTCCAGAGCTGCCCTTGCGGTGTATCCCAGCCCAAGCCCCCCCACGATCACGTCGAGCGGTTCTCCGGGAAAGGATTCGACGGTCGCGGCAAGGCCGAGCCGGGAGAGTTCCTGTTCCACCACGGTATACATGGACGACATCAGAAAGGCGTCACCGAGAATCACCTCGTAGATCTCGCGATTGTCGAGCGAGAGGACGGTTCTTTTGCGGAGAATGAGGTCACCGATGCTTGTTTTCTGAAAATCAAGCTCCTCAAACCTTGGAATGTGGGGCATTCGGAAGGCTAGCGCGATGCAGAGCGATCGGGCCAGTTTGAAAAAAACTCAAAAACCTTCTTGCCTAGAGGGACGCCTAGCGATACCTCCCCGCCGTCCGAAACGACAATTCGACCCGTTCGTCTAATGGTTAGGACTCCGCCCTTTCACGGCGGCAATAGGGGTTCGAATCCCCTACGGGTTGCCAAAATCCCAGTTCCGCTTGCGGGGCTGGGATTTTGTTTTGCCAGACAGCCAGTGTTTCGCTTCTGGGCCGTTTGAACAGCTGCATACTTAATCCTCTTGCCGTTGCCACGTCATCGCTTTCTGTCCAAGGTCTCGCTCATGAAGTTGGGTGTGATCAATATCTCCGATCGGGCGAGCGCAGGTGTCTACGAAGACATTCCCGGAAAGGCCGCAGTGGCTCTTCTCGAAGAATGGATCACCACCTCGTTTGAAACCTCCTATGCGGTCATTCCCGACGAGCAGGATCAGATCGAGGCCCGCTTGCGGCAATTCGCGGATGAGGAAAACTGCTCCCTTATTCTGACGACCGGAGGAACCGGTCCGGCACTTCGGGATGTCACCCCTGAAGCGACCGAAGCGGTTTGTCAAAAGATGCTCCCGGGATTTGGTGAATTGATGCGGGCCACTTCACTCCAATATGTTCCAACGGCGATCCTCTCCCGTCAAACCGCCGGCATTCGGGGGTCCTCATTAATCATCAATCTCCCTGGCAAACCAAAGGCAATCAGGGAGTGTCTCGAAGCGGTCTTCCCCGCCATTCCCTATTGCGTCGATCTTATTGAAGGGCCGTCCATCGAAGTCGATCCCGAAAAGATTCAGATCTTTCGACCAAAGCAATCCTGAGCCGGCGCTCATAGCTCTTCCCTATTTCCCGGAAAGAACCGTCCGAAGCGCGGCACAAAATTGACTCATGTGCT
>JASFWU010000361.1:0-3184 GCA_050049035.1 Akkermansiaceae bacterium
GTCCGCGGAAGGAATCGAGGCCGGCTACAGTCGTCTCCGCATTCTCCATCAGCAAGCCGATCCAGCCCTACCCGATGCGGCGATGAAATTTGCCAAGAAACAGGGACGGATCGACAAGGACAATCCCTACGTCGACATGGCCTGGCTGATGAAAGCCGAGTGGCACTTCAACCAGGCCGAAAATTCCGCGAGCGGTCCCGGATCGGAATTCGCAGAAAAGCAATTTTCCGACGCGGCGTTGGCCTACAAGCGAGTTCGACTCGAGAACATCGATGAGAAATTTCGAGAAGTCAGTCTCTACAAGATGGGATGGTCCGAAATCGAGTCGGGCGATCGGCAGGGCGGGATTCTCACCCTGACCCGCTTTGCCTCGCGCCATCCCAAGAGCTCTCTCGCCGCATCCGCTCTCGCGAAACGTGCCATGGCCTACCAGGCGCAGGGAGATCACCAGTTCGCTCTTGGCGACTACCAGGCGATCGCGAAGCAGTATCCCGAAGCCCCCGAGGTGGAGTTTTCCCTGCAGCAGATCGCTCTCATATACGCGCACCAGCGGAAGACACCAGAGATGATCAGCGCCTACAACGAACTTCTCGACAAGTTTCCCAATACCAATGGGGCGGGAGAGGCCCACTACTGGATCGGAGTCGGCTATTTCGAACTCGACCAGCACGAACAAGCGGTCCCCCAACTCGAAAAAGCCCGGCAGCTTGATTCGGAATACGAAGACAAGGCCACGCTCCGAGTCATCATTTCCTATTATCAGTTGGAGAACATCGAAGCCCTCGCCACCAACGCAAAACGATACCTGGAGAACGCCCCGGCCGAGACAACCGAGGGAGACGCACCGGCCCGCAAGAAGCGAGCGGAAATTCCAGGTCAGGTCATCGAATATCTCGGAAGAAAACTCGCCCTGGCGAAAGACTTTGCGCGGACCGAATACTTCCTCACGAAAATCGCCGTCCCCGGGGACCCCGAAAAAACGAATGCTTCTGTCTGGAAGCTCCTCGCGGAAGCCCGAATGAAGCTGAAGAAACACCTCCCGGCCATCGAGGCGTATGATCAGTTCCTCCTCCAGACCCAGCGTCCCAGCGAAAGAGCGAGCGCCTACTTGCAACAGGGCGTCGCCCAGTTCTGCCTGCGCGACTTCGAAGCCGCTCGCGCCGCAGCCCATGAGAGCCTGCGGTCCCAGAAGGAAGGACGCACCAATGCCGAAGCCCGACTCCTCCTCGGAGACATTGCCGCGGCAGATGGAAATTTCGATCAGGCCGCGAGGGAATACCTCGTCGTCAGCCAGATCTTCACCGATCCGGAAGTCACCCCTCGCGCCCTCGCCAAGACCATCAACGCCTATGAGTCGCTCGGCGCCCAGGACAAGGCAAAAGGTCTCCGCGAAGAGCTGGAACGGAAATTCCCCAACTACGTCGTCCCGGACAATCTCGGCTACGACTGCTAGGAATCCCCCAGGTTCTCGGAACAGGAGCGAACCGGCATCGTTCAAGACGCCCCCGCCCGTTTGGTTATCGAGGAGGATCAACCGAGGCATTCTCGCTGTCTCCAGAGACCGCATCCGTTCTCGTCAGATCCTGTTTCCTCTTTCGATAGGCGAGAAAAGAGCGACAGAAGCCGTAGACACCGAACACACCAACGCAGAGTAGACCGGTGTGATAGATGAATTCCTCGGCCGGAGGGATCCAGCGCTCGCGCCATCGAATCGCCTCGACGAAGAACTGGATCGCTCCTACGCCCATGAGAATGAGGGGGAAGAAAAAGAGCCAGGCTCCGATCAGAACGATCGGCTTGGTCGGAGAATTGACCGCGCGACCGATCAGGGCCGCCTCGGCAAAAATCCGCTCAAAGGGAGCGGTCGCGGCGTAGGAAGTGATCGGAGCGCGGCAGTGCGGGCAAAAATGGGCATCCTCTTCGCACCACCCGGTGCAGGAGGGGCAAACCAAAGTCAGTTCAGGTTCCCCGGGGGAGTCGCGTTCCACATCGCAAGATGTTTCAGCTTTCCCCATTCCCTTCCGTCTCCTCTTCGCTCTCGCTTTCTTCCTGGAGAAGCTCGACCGGCTTGGGCTCGATCACATCGCTGGTATCAGAACTCACCGGCCAACACTCCGCCTCGAGGCGAATGGACGGTGGCGTTGTGACGACAAGAGAGACGTCCGGAGCCAACTCGTGACTTCGTGGTCGAAAAGGCTCACCGGAATTGAGCGGGGCCCGGAGAGTCACCAAGGGTGTGGCCGTAACGACCATGTTCACTTCATCCGGGCGCTCGATATGAAGAACCGCCGCGCAGAAGAGCGACTCCGGCACCTCGATCAGCGTCCCCTTCTTCAGCGAAAAGTCCGCCGGCGGTTCGGAAGTCGGCAAGACCAGGTCGATGAGGAGATCGGGAAAGGAAGTCGACACCCCGCGGATCACGACCCCCACGGGGAAAATGTCCGTTTCATCCAGGTTCTCCACCGAGATCACCCGAAATTCTCCCGAAATGAAAGTGACGTCCTCGGCCTCGACGAAATTCTTGATGTAGGACCGTTTCCGAATTCCATTGTAAGCTCCGACGCCTGCGGAGCCCAGCGGATATACCTCGGCATAAAGGTCCTTCGCCGAATAGAATTTTCCTCTCGGTGCTGCAACAGGCGTGAATCCTTCAATGGGGTCGAGCTTGTCCAGCCTGGTGAGAAGCCGGTAATTCATCGGGTGCTCGGGCTGGCCAAAAACCCACATGCAAAACGACCAAGACGCGAAGTTCAATCCGATGAGGACCGCGATCGCCGCCATCCAGAGGATGAGATTGCCGCTGCGATAGCGACCCTCATCCTGTTCCCGGGAGGATCGGGAAAAAGAACTCTCTTCGGTGATCGCCTCCATCGTGATCAGTCTTCGTTCCCGGAACCACCACAGACCTCGCCGTCCTGGGTTTCCGGATCATAACTCGGAGCTTCTCCCGCCCGAGCCGGCTCGAATGAGGTTCCGCAACCACAGCTTCTCGCGGCGTTGGGATTCTCGATCTTGAATCCCGAGTCGTTCAAGGCATCCACATAGTCGAGGAGACATCCATCGAGATACGGCAAGCTCTCCTCGTCAACAAAGACACGGGCACCCTTCTTCTCGACGACCTGATCCCCTTCCGCGAACGCTCCGATCTGCATCGCGTAGGACATCCCCGCGCAGCCTCCTTTTT
>JASFWU010000363.1:0-3175 GCA_050049035.1 Akkermansiaceae bacterium
GATGCTTCAGTTCTCGGACCGGGAAAAACCAGTCCGAGTCCTGCCCCCATACATGTGGCTTTTCCTCCACCCTCGAAAGGGCCGCCTTTGCGAAGTCCTCCCACGGCTCCTCAGCAATCACTGGAGCCAGAGAAAGGAAAATCATCAGCCCGATCCCCAGGAGAAAGGAACCTCTTGTGAAAATCGGATCGGGTTTCTTCATAGCCTACAAATAGCGAGTTCGCAGATGCTCGATGAGAGCATCCGGATCAGAGTAGGACCCGGTTGCTCGCTTGATCAAATCATCTGGAAAATACGTCGCCCCGTGACAGTGGATCTTCTCTCTCAACCACTGGAGGAGAGAGGCATACTCCGCCTTCCCGACATCTTTGGCGATACCATCGACCTGCATTGCAGATTTCATGAGGTGAGCGGCATTGATATTGCCGAGGCTGTAGGTCGGGAAATAACCGAAGATTCCCATGCTCCAATGGATATCCTGGAGACATCCCTTGGCATCATCCGTCACTGGCATTCCGAAATACTCTTCATACCTTCGATTCCATTCCCCGGGAAGTTCCTCGACCGTGAGCTCTCCCGCAAAGAGGGCCTTTTCGAGCTCGAATCGAAGCAGGATGTGCAGGTCGTAGGTCACCTCATCCGATTCGACCCGAATGTAAGAAAGCTTCGCTTCGTTGACATGGCGGTGCATCGCTTCCGGAGTCACTCCAGCGAGCTCCGGAAAAATCTCGATTGCCCGGGGAAGCCACCGCTCCCAGAAGGGAAGGCTTCTTCCGATCTGGTTCTCCCAGAGACGGGACTGGGATTCGTGGATTCCAAGGGACGCAGAACTCCCGATCGATTGACCCCGGTTCTCACCGACCAAACCCTGCTCATACATCCCGTGTCCCGCTTCGTGAAGCACCCCGAAGAGCGAACTCAGAAAATCGCTTTCATCGTAGCGTGTCGTCAATCGAACATCCGAAGGAGCCATGCCGGAACAAAAGGGATGTACTGCCGTGTCGATCCGACCCGCATCGAAATCGAAGCCAATGGCTTCCGCGATTTCTCGGTTCAACTGCTGCTGTTTGTCGATGGAGAATTGCATCCCCTCGAGAGGGTTTGCCGCCTTCTCTCGAGCCACGGCTTCCTCCACCAAGGGAATCAGACGCGTTCGCAAACCTCCCAGCACTTCCGTCAGTCTTCGGGTCGAGCTTCCTCGCTCGAATTTCTGGATGAGCGCATCGTAATTGACGTCCTCGTACCCATACTGTTCCGCTTCCTCCTTGCACAAATCGACCAGACGTCGCAGCGAGGGAGCAAATCGATCGAAGTCAGATTGCTTTCTTGCTTCGGCCCAGATTGCTTTGGCTTCTACCTGGGCAGTAGCAAACTCTTCGACCCATTCTTTTGAGAGCTTGGTGGACCGCTCGAACTGGTATCGCCACTCCCGAAGATTCGCCGACTCTTCCACACTTGGAGAGGCGATCTCACTCTCGGCCTCCGCAATCCAATCTCCCCACTGAGCCGAAGTCGTTTGTTCATGCACCCAGCCACTGAACCACGCCATCTGCCGGGCACGGTAGGAGACTCCCCCCTTGGGTAGCAGGACTTCCTGATCCCAACCGAGAAGAGCCTGAGAATCCGCTACCAGCTGCACTTCAGCCGCCTTCTCAACCAGCCGCGCGTAAGCAGACATGAGAGCGAAAGTGGATTCTACCTTGCCGCTTCACGCGCCAGGTTTGCCATCACCTGGATGGATCCCGCAGACAGAGTCCCGAGGATCCCGGTCGGTTTTCCATCGACGATTCGCACCACCGTGATTCCAAGGGGCTTTCCTTCGATTGTGAAAACAGGTATCCCCTGGGCGGATCCGGCTTCCGTGACAAAAAAGGTCCGGTCGCCTTTGAAAACACCCGTGATACGCCCCATCACCAGAGTCGGCATGTATCCATACACCGCAGAAGCACGGGACAATCCAACCACCCGGTCAGCGACATCCGCGGTCGCTGCAAACTGTGAGAGGTCAACCTTGTCGAAGGTTTTGTTCAGTGCCTTGGCTTCGGACGGGTCCGGCATGATGAAGGCAATGTCGGCCTCCGGGTCCTGGCGAACCACCTTGCCATTGATGAGAGAAGAATCCCCATAACTGATCTCAACATCCGAAAACTCGGTCTTTGCAGATTCGATTCGGACGATCTTCTCATCGAGCTGTGCCTGCTGCCCTTCGAGTCCGACACTGGCATCGATTGCAGAGTTCGAAACCACGATGAGCCCATCGTCACCAATCGTCACTCCCAGGGTCCTGCGTTGCTGGTCGTTCGGCGGAAGAGGATCGCCGGATGTCTTGGCTTGAAGGGAACCTTTGACGGTCACCACCACCAGGGCACCCCTGTATTTCTCCATCAGCTCACGTGCCTGTTCCTCTACGGTCTGGGACATGGCACTGGAAGTGAGGCAGGAGAGACACGCGATCAGGATCGCCGGAAAGGAAAACGTATTTTTCATATAGATAGGGAGGGTTTCCCCGTTTCGGGGGATATAAATCTGGAGCGGGATTGTACAGGATAGCACCCCGTCACGAAACCGAAAAAATGGGAGATTGTAGAAACAAAAATGTGACGTCCAACAGTTTCCCGTCAGAAGTCACATTTCAATACGCACAAGGCGAAAACTATGGGATGAAGCCAACTATCGAGAGTAAAGCTCCACCACGAGCTGGACATTCACCATGGTATCGATCTCACTCGCATCGGGAAGTCGATCCATCGTTCCGGAAAGAGAATCCTTATCGAAAGTCAACCAGTCCAAAACCGGACGAGCCGAAGTGAGCTCCGTAGCCCGCATAGCGAGCTGCTGGGAGCGGCTTCCTTCGTGCACGGTGATCTTATCGCCAGGACGAACGTTGTAGGACGGGATATTCACGCGAACTCCGTTCACCTTGACGTGTCCATGGCCCACGAACTGACGAGCCGCACGACGGGTGTTGCCCAAACCGAGGCGATAGCAAACATTGTCAAGACGGGTCTCCAGAAGCTGTACGAGGATGTCTCCGGTAATTCCACGGCGACGCTGCGCTTCTGCAAAGTAGCGACGGAACTGCTTCTCCATGATGCCATACTGGAGACGAAGCTTCTGCTTCTCCGCAAGCGCGATGGAGTAATCACTGTGCTTGCGCCGAGCTCCGCGAGCCCCG
>JASFWU010000362.1:0-3175 GCA_050049035.1 Akkermansiaceae bacterium
CCTTCGTCGATTTCACGATCTTACCATCTGGCCCAAAAGCGACGGAGAAGCCCCGCTTCAAAATACTGTCAGGACCAAGGGCATGCAGCAGGGACCCGAGGGAATCGATTCTTTGTTGCCTTGCCTCAAAGGACTGTAAGACGAGCTCGGAAAAGCGCTGACCCACCAATTCCAGCTTCTCCTGCCTTCGCTTAAGCACCTCGCTAGGATGGTATCGTTGCCAATTTGCCCGGAAGTCCTCGATCATTCTCTCCCGCTCGCTGAGTTGGTTCTCGACCGCCGCGTGCAACTGCCGCTCCAGGGTCTCGATTTGAAAAATCGGTCGGGCCAACTTCCTTTCAGCAGACAACCCAAAAAGCCCTCGCTCATAAAAGTCCAGGCGGTCGGACCAGCGGTCCATCGTTCCCTCGACTACCCGCCGGAGCCTTCCGCCGAGGCGCTCAACCCGATCAAGCAGCTCCTGTTGATCCGGAACCACCAGCTCGGCCGCAGCACTGGGTGTGGGAGCCCGCAGATCAGCCACGAAGTCGGAAATCGTAAAATCGATCTCATGTCCCACGGCGCTCACCACCGGAATCGGCGAGTCGGCGATCGCCCGGGCAACCACTTCTTCGTTAAAGTTCCACAAATCCTCCATCGAACCGCCGCCACGCCCGACGATCAACACCTCGGGCTTCGGCCAGCCACGCTTCTCCTCCGTTCCAGCCTCGCGAATGGCCGCCGCGATCCCGCGTTCCGCCCCCTTTCCCTGAACCGCCACTGGAAAGAGAACCACCTTCAACCAGGGTGCCCGACGGCGAAGGACATTCATCATGTCCTGCAATGCGGCTCCTGTAGGTGAAGTGACAATGCCTATCACTTTTGGAAACCCCGGCAAAGGTCGCTTGCGGGTTGCGGCAAACAGTCCTTCGGCATCGAGTTTGGCTTTCAAGGCCTCGAATTTCGCCTGTAGATCACCGGCACCGACGCCTTGCACTTTTTGTACGATCAATTGCGTACTTCCCCGTGCTTCGTAAAAACTGGCTTCCCCGAAGACCTGCACCTTGGCTCCGTCTTCCAGGAATTCATTTCCGCGACGACGGCGTGCTCCGAACATCGCACACGATATCTGCGCCGACTCGTCCTTGAGCGAGAAATACCAATGACCGCTGGCTTGCTTGCGAAGATTGCTCACCTCACCCTCGACCCAGACCACGCCAATCTCGATTTCGAGAAGGTTCCGGATCCGCGGGGACAGCTGGGTGACAGAGATCGCCCTTACCTCCGCCATCTACTTCTCCTCCCGGTCATTCAACTCGGCAAAGACCATTTGTCCGGCGCTCGTTTGCAAGGTGCTGATGACGGTGACATCCTGGCTGCTCCCGACTCTGTCGATGGCGTGATTGACGACAATCATGGTCCCATCCGGCATGTATCCCACCGCCTGGTGATCGTCTTTCCCGGCCCGTACGAGCGGCAACCTCACCGACTCACCCACTACCACGGAGGGTTTCAAGGCATCGGCAAGATCATTGAGATTGATGATATCCGCCCCCTGGAGATGAGCGACCTTGGTGAGATTTTCATCGGTACTGATGAGACGGCCGGACAGCATCTTGGCGGTCTGCACGAGACGCCCCTGGAAGGATTCGTTTTCGCCCATTCCCCTGGAGTCCTGAATCGAAATGGAGATGGCGGGATTCTTCTGAAGGTCACTGAGGATCTCGAGTCCCCGCTGCCCTCTCTGACGTTTTCCGGCCGACGGCGAATTGGCCATCACCTGCAATTCATCAAGAACAAACTGGGGAACCAAAACACGCCCCGTCAAAAACCCCCCTGCCAAAACAGCCGGGAGGCGGCCATCCATGATCACTTCGGCATCGAGAATCAGAAGCTGACCGGAAGCGGCATCCTGGCGAAAGCGAACGTAAGGGATAATGAAGGAGAAATCCTCCTGGTCACTTCGGAGGGCGAGAACCGCACCCAGAAATGCCAGGCTGGCATAAGAACCAACGGCAAAAGCGAGGGCAAGAGCCTCGCCGAACCCTTCAAATCCGGTCGATCCAGCGGTCACTTCGATGAGCTCCGGAATTTTGGCTTTGTTGAGCAAAAAGGCACAAAAGAGTCCGACGCCGATCCCAAAGGTTGCAGTGGAAAACCCGCGCAAGGTGAAGTCCTGCATCGAGCTCTCGATCAGAATAAACAAGATGGCAACAGCGAGCCCTCCAAGCACTCCAACCCACGGATCAATGCTGGAAGCACCCTGCGAAACCGCCAATCCAGCCAACAAGCACATCAGGAGATAAATCGCCCGTGCAACGTTGACTGATGGTCTGGAGAATTTCATGACTACCTAGGTGGCTTGATCGCCCTGCCCTCCTCCGGTCATTTCCGGCCAAATGATCTTTCTCTGCTCGGGATCATCGCGAATCTCATCTCCAATGTCTTTGGTGGTGATGTAAAGCATGAAGCCCATGAGAAGAAGAGCAAAACCACCTTGTAAAGTTTCGAGAAATCGAGGGGGAAGGGTTTTTCCGCGAATCCACTCCAGGCTCGCCATGATGATGTGTCCTCCATCGAGCACCGGCAAAGGAAGCATGTTGAGAACCGCGAGGTTCACATTAAACAAAACAAAGAAGGCCAAAACCCTCAGCCAGCCATATTCTTCCTGGAGCAGAAGGAACTTGGTCTTGGCAATACCAATGGGGCCGGCGAGTTGATCCACCCCGACTTTCGAAGAAGGAGAGGTGATGGTTTTGATCGTCATCCACATCGTGCGCATGCTGTCGCGGACCTGTTCCCATGGATTTGGATAGAGAATTTCGGTGACCACTCCGGCCCTGCCTTCCCACCCGATCCCGAGCTTGGGATCCTCTGTATATCCGCCCTTTGGAAGAAGTGGTTTTGCCGTGATGACCAGCTCTTCATCGCCCCGTTTTACCGTGAAGGCCGCTTCCCCGTAGTCCTTGTCCCGCAGAATTTGAGAGACGTGCAACTGCCCGTAGACCTTTTGCCCGTCCACAGCGATCACCTCGTCCCCCTTTTGAAAACCGGATCGCTTGGCGGGACTCACCCCTTCAATGGTGACCTGCTTCTCAAGCTCCTTGTTACCGGCGTCGAGGGTGTAAGCCACGATTGAGGGCGTCGACGGAGCGATCCCAACCATTGGCAGAGAGCGACGCTGATACCACTTGCG
>JASFWU010000364.1:0-3154 GCA_050049035.1 Akkermansiaceae bacterium
AGCGAGACGGCTTCGATCAGTTCGGCCGAGGACTGCTCCACCTCGAGAACGAAGCTGTTAATCACGCTCATGAAATAGTTGAATGCCATGTAGGCCGGGATCCCCACGATGAGCCCGAAGCACGTGGTGAGCAGAGCCGTCTGAATACCCGAAGCCGCTGCCTCGACGATGTTCACTTTTCCCATCGTCTCGACGATGTTGGCGAAGGAGACAATCATTCCCTGGACCGTCCCTAGGAATCCTAGCATCGGAGCAACGCTGGAAACAGTGGCCAAAAGCGGAAGATGACGCTCGAGAGCAGCGACGACATGCACCCCGTAAGCCTCCATACTCTTGGTGACCTGCTCCTCGATCCTCTGGGGCTCGTAGCCCAATTCGTCGAGGACAAGATACTTTCTCAATCCGTTTCCGAGAACTGCAGCGACCGGCCCCTTGGCATTGTCACAAGTTTCGATCGCATCATCGATCTGACCTTCGGCAAGATCGGCGAGAACTTCCTCGCGGAGACGGTCGGCCCGAGTATCGAGAATCTTGAGGCTGCGCCATCGTTCGATGATCACGCCCACCGCGAGAATTCCCAGGAAGAGGATCGGCCACATGAAAATGCCACCCTGGAGGAGAAGCCCGAGGGCTCCGGATTCAAGAAAGCTCGCAGAAAGTAGGGGAGTCATAGAAGGATCAGTCGTGACGGGAGAAGTGGCTGGTTATTCGGCTTCGCTTTCGACCGCCTGAGCTTCACGCTCGAATTGCTGAAGCATCTCGGGCAGGGCAAGTCGGCCTCTGGAATATTTGGCTGCATCGGACTCCGGAAAGTCCCAGCGACAGCGATTGTAACGTTGGAAGGCGATCTCGTTCGCTCCCCCCTGGCGGAAACTTTCTCCCGCCCAGAAGAGGGACTGTGCGGTCAGGTCGTCCTCAGGAAAGCGTTTCACAAAATCGTCGAAGGCTTCGCCGGCTCTCTGGTATTCCTCGCTCTTGTAGAAACACTGGCCAACCCGGAACGCCATCCGCGGGGCCCACTCGTGATTCTCGAATCGCTCAAGAAACTTCTGCCCGACCTGAGCAGAAACCAGGTAGTCCTCTCGATTGTAGAAATGCTCGTTGATCCGAATCATCACGTTCGAGATCAGCGGACTCTCCGGATAGGTCGCGGCGAGAGTGACATATGCCTCAAGCGCTTCGTCGAGACGCTCCGCCTCCTCATAACACTGCCCGAGCTTGTACTGAGCATCGGCCGCGAGAGAGTGATCGGGATATTGCTTCACAATCGTCTCGTAGGACTCGATCGCCTCGCCCCAGTCTTCCAACTCCTGCGCAAACTGCCCTAACAAGTAAGCAATCCTGGCATTGTATTTCGGATCCTGGTAGTCTTCCTGAAGTTCCCGCAGGACACGCCGTCCATTCCGAAGATCTTCTTCGGCTTCCTCTTTTCGATCGAGGGAGAGATGGCTCTTGAAGAGTTCAAAGTAACTTTCCGCGATGTGAAACTGCGTTTGAATCGCGAGGGCTTCTTCGCCAAAGATCTTCGTGAACCCACTGACATCGCCATCAGTACCGTCGGAAACAGGAATCGCGACAGTATGAAGAACCGGCCCATTCTGACTCGAAGGCCGTGCGTCCTCGTACTGGATCTCGATCGGGTGACCAAAGAAGACTTCCAACTCGGAAACGGTAGGATCGAAATTCCCAGGAACAGGCTCCGGGGTTGCCTTGAGCTTGAAGGAGCCGGTGAAAACTCCGCTGTGACTCAAGGTTTCCTCCAAGGGAACTTCCTCTCGCTCCCCCTTTTCCGAAATCACCGCTACGGTGATCCGATCTCTTTCTTCGCTCACATCCTGGTCCGGATCGGTCAGCCGGAGAAACAGCCGCTCCCCCACCTGGAGTGACTCGACGGGGTCGAGATAGGAGTTGTCGGTTGCAACCAGTTCCGCATTGCTGCGAATCCCGGCACGCCCTTCCAGGACATTCCACTCCGGGGTGGTATTCTCGGCATCGGTGTAGGTCGCACGAATCGTCTTGTTCCCGGTGAGATTGAAAACGCCGACGAGTCCATCATCGACCGAGTCACGCCGGCCTTCCGGCTCGGCTCCTTCCTCCACTGGTTTGAGAATTCGTCCCACGAGTCCACCCTGGGAGCCGGGCTCCCGAGGAATTACAGAAGGACTGTCTTCGCCACCGAGGCGAAGCGTGATCTGGCCAACAAACCGGCCTCGGTGGAGGGCAGGGTTGCGAACATCGGCGTATTGATCTTCCAGGTTGGAGAAGGAGGAGGAAATTCGACACGCGACTTCCACAGGAACCTCGCTGGCGACACCTTCTTCATCGACCAGCGTTAGGGCTACGATGACTTCGCTGAGTGAATCACGAGCCGCGTCCTCATCGATCACCTCGACCGTCAAGGGCACCTCGAAGGCGACTTGTGTTTCTTCCTCATCGTCGGAACCAGGTAGGAAACGAACTTCTCCAGGCCCTTCTCCATCAGCTTTGGGGATTACGACAGAGGAAAGGATACGCAATTCAGCGTCAGTCGGCTCGCGGACATAGACGACGCATTCGCGATCAATGGCATGCCCTGGAAAAGTGTTTTCCTGGTCACGATAGGAAAAATACACCTGGTCTCCCGGAGAGAGCCCGATGCGGGGAGCCTCGGATGCATCCTCGGGCCCCGCACCGTTGTCTCCGGCTTCAGAATCGAAGGTATCAATCTCCGCCTTGAAAACACCCGAGTTGGATTGCGTCTCCGTCGCGATCAAGGTCAGCAGTTCTCCATCACCGACCTGGACCTCGAGCGGAACCTGGTCTCGCTGACCGGTGCTGTCGTAATCGAAGTCGACGATCTCCACCGTGATCCGTTCCCCGGGATCGATTCGCAGAAGATCTTTCTCGACCTCGTTGACCGTCCCATCACTGCGTCGAATGAAATCATAGGCGATGGGTTGGATCGTTCCGTTGTAGTAAGTCGCAGTCAGACTCTGGGTGAGCGCTCGGTTTTTCGGCTCGCCACCCGTTGGCAGTTCATCGATGTAAACTGACTCGATCCGATCGCCGGGAGCAATCTCGAGGACGTTGTTGTTCGAGAGTTGCAGCAGGTCCGCCTCGGTCGGGATGTAACGGGAGGAAGGTCCTTCGATCGTCACCGAGTTGATGGCGACTG
>JASFWU010000365.1:0-3153 GCA_050049035.1 Akkermansiaceae bacterium
GGAG
This sequence comes from Akkermansiaceae bacterium, assembly GCA_050049035.1. Lineage (GTDB taxonomy): Bacteria > Verrucomicrobiota > Verrucomicrobiia > Verrucomicrobiales > Akkermansiaceae > SW10. Next base: position 5 of record JASFWU010000365.1, read on the forward strand.
TAGCCGGGATTCCGTCGTATGGTGGCGGCCCCGGTATGAATATTTTCGAATACAACCGCAACGCCTGGAACCTCCAATCGGAGGAAGGGTGTCGCTGGAGCACTCCCTTTTCCGCCGAGAGAATCGAGGCAGTGAAGAAAGGCGAGTGGTCCGTTATCCTGACGCCCAACAAAGCCGTTCCCACCAGCTGGTTCCCGAGCTATCCCGATCTTTCCGGTGTCCGCATCCTCGCCCTCGCCAGCGGGGGAGGGCAGCAGGTGCCGATTTTTGCGGCGGCGGGAGCCGAGGTTCTCTCTTTCGACGCGTCCGATACGCAGCTTCGGAAAGACGAGGAGACCTGTGCCCGTCATGGGCTGACCGTCCAGACTGAACAGGGTGACATGGCCGACCTGACAGGGTTGGATGACCAGTCCTTCGACCTGATCTTCAATCCCGTGTCCAACGTCTTCGCAGAGTCTCTCGCTCCGATCTGGGAAGGGTGCTACCGCGTCCTCAAACCGGGAGGTGCTCTCCTGACTGGCTTCATGAATCCCTGCTTCTTCCTCTTCGACCACGAGGTATTGGAAGAAACCGGCGAACCCGTCGTGAAGCATCGGCTTCCCTACTCGGATATGGAATCCGCCGATGCGGAGCTGCTTTCCGACCAGTTGGACGCTCAACTCAGTCTCGAATACAGCCACAGCTGGGAAGATCAGATCGGAGGGATGTGTCAGGCTGGTTTTGCCATTACCGGTTTCTACGAAGACGATTGGGACGAAGAGTCCACTCGTCTCCAGGGCTGGATGCCGACCTCCGCTGCGGCTCGAGCCGTTCGGTGGTGAGTTGTCGCCGGAGGCTGCTTCGTTGGATCTCGTTTTCCGTAGCGGAATCGGCCACGATTCCGATTTCGCAGGCGCGGGATGACCGATTTTCGGTCCCGCAGACCCGGGATGGTACTTTCCGCTACAGCTGTCTCCACCCGCATCCGCGGGTTCCAGCTCCGCTACACGATTCGCGAAATTCGACGAAGGAAAACTAGGTCGCCTGCCCGGTGGGGCGGACGAGGATATCGGTGACTTCAGCTGTTTCTGGCAGGGTCAGCTGATGCAGGACCAATTCGGCGATTTCTTCCGGTTTCAGGATCGGATAGGAAATTGCGTCGTAGTGGGAGCCGGAGCCGCTGCTCTGAAAATAATCCTCGAGCAACTCGGTGTCGACGAAGCCGGGAGAAATGCTGCTGACGCGGGTGAGGTTGCCCTGGGCGCGCAGCTCCTGCCGGAGACCTTCGGTCATGGCGCGGACGGCGAACTTGGTCGCAGCGTAGAATCCACCTTTTCCCGGGACTCGATGTCCGGACATGCTGCTGATGTTGACAATGTGGCCTCCTTTTTCGGGGATGTGAGGCAGCGCTTCGCGGGTCACGATGGCGAGGGCCATAACATTGATATCGAGCATGGTCTGCCAGTCATCGATATCGCCATCGATGAGCTTGGCCTGTCGACCGACTCCGGCGGCATTGATCAGGATATCGACTCCTCCGAGTGCGCTGGCGGCGAGATTGACCGCGTCCTGAGCGGCACCGCGATGGTTGAGATCGACGGGGAACGAGTAGGCAGGTGTTTCCGGAGATTCGAGTTCGGCAGCGAGAGATCGGATGCGGTCTTCCCGTCTCGCGAGCAGGGCAACGCCGGCACCTTCGGCCGAGAGAGCCTTGGCGATGGCTTGTCCAATTCCACTCGAGGCACCCGTGATGATCGCTTTGCGGCGTTCCAGTTTCATGGGATATCCTCTCGCCGCATTGGCGCAATTTTCCAAGAAAAAAGCATCCCTGTGCCGAGATCTGACCTACCGTTTCTCGATGAAAGCCAAAGAGAAACTCCGATGGGCGAACTGGGGGATTGGATTCGCGTTGATCCTCGGTGTTGCCGATGCCGAGGACTGGCCGCATTTCCTCGGGCCTCGCCACGATTTTCACAGCGCTGAGACGGGTCTGAATTTCGACTTTGATGAAACCGGCCCCCGGATTCTCTGGGAAGTGGAGCGGGGGAAAGGGCATTCCGGTCCTGTCATTGCCGATGGGAAGCTGGTTTTCATTCACCAGGTGGATGAGAGAGAAGAAGTGCGTTGTCTCGATGCGGTGACGGGGAAGGAGATCTGGAAACACGCTTATCCCGTCGATGTGGCCCAGAGCTATGGGATCACGGACACCCCTCGGTCGAGTCCGGTGATCGATCCGGAAACGGCGAAGGTCTATACCCTGGGGAACGATGGAGATTTGATCTGCTTCTCTCTTGAGGAGGGCGAGATCGAGTGGCAGATGCAACTGCCGAAAGAGTTCGGCCCATCGCCACTCTTTTTCGGCTACGGTTCCTGTCCGCTGGTCTATGGAGACATGCTGATCGTCCACGTAGGGGCGGACGAAGCCTGTGTTGTCGCCCTGGAGAAGGCCACCGGAAAATTGATCTGGTCGGCCGATCATGAGTGGAATGGGAGCTATGCGTCTCCGGTGATGGCGACGATCAACAACCAGGATCGCCTCCTCGTGTTTGCGGGAGGAATGGTGAAGCCTCCCCACGGCGGCCTCTTATGTATCAATCCGCAGGATGGGCAGATCGAGGATGCCTTTCCCTGGCGTTCCGACAATTTCGCGAGCGTGAACGCCGCGACTCCGGTACCCTGTGGGCCCAATCGTGTTTTTCTCACCGAGGACTACGGGCTCGGTGGGGTCATGTTGGAATACGGGAGTGATTTCAAGGCGCGGGTAGCTTGGACTTCCCCAGAGTTCGGATGCCAGTTTCAGACTCCGATTTATCACGATGGAATCCTCTATGGGTTTGGCGGAAATGGCGGGCTCATGCTGGCGATGGATGTCTTCAGTGGTCGACCCTATTGGAACGAAGCGTTCTACCAGACCACGATTCCCTGGAACGGACGAGACATCCCGATCAGCCTGGGGCATGCCCATCTCATCCATGTCGATGACGGGTTTCTCTGCTTGAGTGAGAACGGGGCGCTGTTGCGTATGGATCTCGATAGCAATGGATTCCGCATTCTATCCAAAGCACGACTCTTCTATGCGCCGGAGACCTGGGCGCCACCAGCACTGTCGAATGGTCTGCTCTACATCAATCAGAATGAGCTCGGATCCCGCCTGATCTGCTACGATCTTC
>JASFWU010000366.1:0-3152 GCA_050049035.1 Akkermansiaceae bacterium
CGGACACTTTGGGCCGCTCACGATACTCGACCCAATTCCCTTCTCCTACTGCCCGACCAAAATGAAGGGTGCCCAATCAACCGGAGAGGTGAATGGCTTGAATTCCAGTTGTTCCGGCGAAAGCGAAATCGACTCGATTTCCTCTTCCTCCTCGGTCTCCCAATCCTCGGTCGGAGATTCGTCGACCGGCTGGATTCGAAGCCTGACTCCGGCAAAGCGGGACTCCACCAGTCGCAGAGCCTGCTTGAGATTCAACAACCCGATCTCCACAAGTTCACCAATCGAAACATCACTCAACCATTCCTGGGCTTTTGCGAGAGCTTCGGCGGGTGGGCATTGCTCGCTCCCATCAGCAGCGAGGAAAATGCGATAGAAACGATCCATCAAGCACATCGCTGCATCATCATAGACCGGCCAAAGCGTCCCAATCGCCCCCCGAAACCCGGCTTGCAAGAGGGTCGGAAGAAGTCCCACAAATTCATCTGCGGGAACGGTTCGCCCTGAGATCCCGGTTTCGCAGCAGGAAAGAACAGCGAGCCTCTTGGGAGTTCCGCGATCAGGAGTCGCCCGCAGCCTCGCCAGGGTGAGGAGATCACCACTTGGGAGTGAGAGTCCGGACAGGTCAGGCTTTTCCGAATTCTGCGCTCCATGGCAGGCAAAGTGAACGATCGAGCAGTTTTCCTGCGCCTTCAGAACCCCCGCGAGATTCAAAGCCTCTTCGTCAAGGGTATGCCGACTCTCCGCACTCAGATGCGAGGCCACCACCTCAGTTTCGATCGCGGCAAAGCTAAGGAAACCCGATCCCCGAGATGCCGACAACTTCCGGGAATGTTGGGACACGATGAGCATGCGATGTCCTTGTCCTTCGGCCGTTGGATACCCCTCCGAGCGGACCAGCGCTGAGTTGGGAACCAGGCTCAGGTTCCAGTGCGTCGAGAAAACCGACCCATCTTCAAGCATCATTGAGTTGAGAGGCAAACTCGCCAATTCTCCGGGCGGGGAAAGAAGGACGGTGGATCCAACCGGATAGCCTTTCTCCAGCAGGAATCGATGAAGAGGCTCCATCAGCACGCTCCCGATGGATCTGAGGCAGTGGGTAATCGTTTGATCCCACCCCTTGAAGATGTCGCCCTCAACGCTTGCTTCCTCAATCTCCGGCATGTTTCTGAACTGATGATAGGCTACCCGCCACGCAACCAAGCCTCGTTCCGGATCACCATGGAGAATCTTCAAGATCGTCTCCGCGACCGAGTTGGGAAAATTGATCTCCGAGAATGACGGCTTGGTCCGATCAATAATGATGGCCTTGAGCCAACCGTCCGCCCCAAAGATCTGAATGAAGACGCCATCGTGCGGTGCTGCTTCGAGCAATTCTTCTGGAGACCTGGTCAACACATTCAAATGCCCCCCCAGTTGATGAAGCGTGTTTCGATACCCCTTCCAAGCCTGACGGCAGGAGTCGTCGTCACCCTCCTTTTGGGCCAGTGCCAGCTCAGCCGTAGCTTGAGAAATCCTCGCATCAGGTCGATTGCCATCCGTTTCCAGGTTTGCCGGATTCACTCGGCTTGCCGCCGTCAATTGCTGCGCCCTTCCCCGATCGACCACGCTCGAAGCCAATGAAACGGCCCCGGTTGCGAGACGACAAAGTGCCGCCCGGGCATAATGCGGGGCGAGTTCAACCGCCCTCTGATCGTGAATCTCCGAAGAGAGGGTCGGGTCCACCGTCACGATCCCCCAGGCCTCTTCGACCTCGGCGAAAGCCGCAATCGGTTCCTCCCAATGCCCCCTGACATAGCAGTGGTAGAAGTAGCCGGAAGCAATCTTGCTTCGAAGCCAAGGCGAGGTCTTTGCCTCGACCAGCTCCAAGGCAATCTTGTGATGATGCTTTCCTTCCTCAAGATAGTCTTCCCGGGAAGCCAACAGACCAATGGCATCGTAGTAGGAGGCCCGGTCGCCAATCAGTCGAGCCATTCGGCTATCCGTCTCGCTACTGTGATCGGCGATCAACTGCTCCGCTTCTTCATTCCGCAAAATTGCTTTCTCAAGGTCCTCGATGGAAGCCGTGACCTTCCCCAGGAGAAAATGGGCGTGACCCAACTGATGAAGAACGGTCATCCTCAGACCAGCTTTCGAACCCATGTCCTCCAGGGATTTCTCAAAATCAGAAATGGCCTGATGCACCAGACTGAGATCTCCATTCAGATAACTCAACTCGGTCTTGAGCGAAGCCAGGTATTGGAAAAGGAAGGAACGATTCTCGTCGCTGGCAATCACCATCCTTTCCAGCACTGCAATGGTCTGCTGATAGACCCTGATGCTGCGATTCTGCCGAGCATTTTCTGCCAGTGCGGCAATGGTGTTTGAGAGCGTCTGGGTCTTTCCCTCTTTGCCCAAACCGTCACGTTTCAGATAAGCTTGCAGCTGTCGAACGGCTTTCTCCACCATGGCCCGGTCCCCCGTTGCACAGCCGAGCCGCAAATGGGCCACACAAAGCGCGTTCACAAGGTCATAGTCCGCCGCAGGCCACTGTCCCGGATCGTCAGTTGTGAGAGCCGCTTCAAGAAGGACAAGAGCTTCACGGAGCAGCCCAATATCCCCACATTGCTCGCCAGCCCGCACCAAGGCCTTTGCCAGATTCTGTTGGTAGTCTTCCCGCTCCGATTCCAAGCCAAACTCCTCACTCACCGCAACCGCCTCGCGGTGATCGTCCAAGCCAGCCATCATCACCGCATGGTTCCCATCGATATCGTATCGGGAGATGCGGACAACTCCTCTGAAGTTGAGAAGAAAGGCCACTTGTCCCGCCCGAACCTTCTCCTCAATCGGACCCATTTTACCGAGCAGCTCAAGACCAACCCTCGATTCCCTTTCCCACTCGATCAACTGCTTATACTCCTGATCATCGTTATCCCCCTTGAGGACTTTCCCCACTTGGGAAAGTCGGCCAATCAGGTCAATGACATCACCCTCACTCACTCAGGAAAAGGTAGGCTCCCTGATCACCAAACCAAGGCACTATTGAACAACAACCTCCTCAGTCTTCGGTCAGACATCCTTTCGGAAACCCATGTCCACAAAATTCACCGCTCGCAAGCCACCGCAATTTCTCAAAACAGAGCTTTTTACCTGTCAGTGATTCCTTAGGATTTCCG
>JASFWU010000143.1:0-7055 GCA_050049035.1 Akkermansiaceae bacterium
GCGAAACTTTCGGGACGTTATCAGAAGGGCGTGAAGCATCACCTCACCGTGATCAAAAAGGACCGCGATCTCTTCATGAAGATTGAGAATCCGACGCTTGCCTTCTACTGCCATTTCCAGAACAGGATTTTCCCGGTCATCACCGAAGGTCGCATTGGCCTGCGTCACATGTACACCCGCTCGGCGCGCTATCAGAACTTCACCGTCAGTGTTCCGAAAGACTGATCGGGTTTGTTTCAAAAAGGACTCTCACGGGAGTAATGAGTGGCCCTGGAAACCGGGACCTCCGCTGCTCATCCTGAAAAAATTTCTATCCCGGAATCACTCAGTCACGTACTCCACGCCGTACTTCGCACCAAGCTTCCGCATCGCGTCCATCGAAGATTGCGGATCCATGGCATCCTCTTCGAAGCGAGAGAGTTCATCGAAGAGGCCCTCGATTCCCGCAGGGGTGAAGAAAAAGAGCATGCGTGCCAGCTGGCCGGTGTTGTTCCGAAACCGATGCTTCGCCCCTTTGGGAATATTTAAGTAGGTCCCGGGACCCGCCGTGATCCCCTCGTCTTCTCCATAAAAGGTCAACTCCCCTTCGAGAATGTAAAAGGCCTCCTCCTCGCGGGAATGAACATGTGCAGGTGGCCCGCCCTCCGGCGGCACACGCGCTTCAGTGAGAAAATACTGCCCGTCCGTCTCAGCTCCCGTTGCGAGAAAGCGATACTCATCTCCCGCCGCCTGGATCGTTCTCACCTGGTCCTTGGGGCGAACGATTCGAATCTCTCTGTTACTGCTCATGGTGGTGGAATGGGTCTCACCTGTCCGATGTATTGGGCCGTCAGGTCAGAACTGTTTGCGAATGTCCTGGCTACTGAAAGTTAACGTCGGACGTGGGATGGCAAGGGGAGATAATCGCTCTCCCGCACCATCCAACGATCCATTTGGATTCGTAGTTTTCGTTCGATTTCTGCCATCGCCTTCTTTCCGGCCAGGTTGTTCAGTTGGAAAGGGTCTTCCTTCAAGTCGTAGAGTTCGAAGATTGGTCGGGGAAGCTTGAAAAACAGTCGTTGGTGCAACTCGGACAGGTGGCCCTTCGCGCGCGTATCCTGCACTTCCTTCCAGGCGGTGAGCCACGGACGATCCATATCCACCGGGCAATACTCCCGCTCGGGGATCGCGTTGTAAACGAAGTGGTAACGCCGGGATGTCACGGAACGCTGTAGATCAAATCCATCGGAACGGGTCAGCGGGCCCCAATGCCAGCCACGTTCGGCGAAGGCATATCGACGCCCGTCGAAGGCCTTGCCCTCCAGCTCGGGAAGAAAACTGATACCTGTCATGCCAACCGTCTTTTCCAAACCGGCTGCTGCAAGAATGGTAGGCGCGAGATCGACTCCACTGACCAGCACATCGCTGACTCGCCCCGGCTTGACGATAGCGGGCCACCGTATCAACAGGGGCACGTGGATCCCGCGGGTCGCAAGCGTGCCTTTTCCACGGAGCAGTGCCTCTCCGTTGTCCCCCATGAAAATGACCATGGTATCCCGTTCGATTTGACGCGTCTTCAGCTCCTCAAGAATCAGACCCATCCCTCGATCAAGGTCGCGGACGTCAGCAAGATAGCGGGCATAGTCGAGGCGCACTTGGGGAAGGTCCGGCCAATCCGGCGGCAGCACGAGTTTGGCGGGATCGATGCCTTCGTGATCCTTGCCCCACCGTCGATGAGGCTGCTGGAATCCAAAATAAAGGAACCACGGTCTCCCTTCCGGGACCGAATCGATGACCGCTCCAACCTTCTTACCGACTCCATCGAGAAGCTTGCCTTTCGTATCCGCATTTCTGACGAAGTGGTCGAAACGCGACTCGAACTCCTTTCCTCTCACCCCGAGTTCGACATAGGTCTCTGCCACATGCGGCATGGGCCGCCCCGAGCCGTCGAGATGCTGGTGCCGCCCGTCCAACCCCACCCAGTAGCCGTTCTTCCGCAACACATCGGTGAAAAACGGGACATCCGCGCGGACGGGCTGAGTGAAACGGGTCACGGAAAGCCCCACCGGGGAACGCCCCGCAAAAATCGCCATGCGAGAAGGGGCGCATTGAGGCGAAGCGGTATAGGCCCTGTTAAACCGGATGCCATCCGCCGCCATTGCGTCAAGATTCGGGGTAAGGTCGAGGCCAGGCCAGTTCTTCCCCCCGTAGGCACCGACATGAGGAACGCTATGGTCGTCCGAAAGAATCAGCAGTATATTCGGCTTCGCCGACAAAACGGACGCCGGTGCAAAAACAGTAAAGACGACCAGGATGGCGAGAGTAACGGGTTTCATCTTTGCGTCGTCCTTTGCATTGAGACAAACAGTTTTGGGGCTACCGATTCGCCCACCGTGAGCGAAGGCTGCGAATTCAAAAAGCTACCGATCTATGCCAAACCGTCAACAAAACAGCGGGTTGGCAATTCGAAGCTCTGGCTCCCAAGGCCTTGGTTAGCCTTTCGACTGCGATAATCTGGTCTGGTTGGAAGCACAGCTCAACGCCACTTGAACCTGTTTCGCGGAACTGTGGTTCGTTGTCCGGAATGCCCTTCCAGCATCCGTCATGATCCTCCCAGCTTCTCAAGCGGAACCGGATCACGCTTTTGAATCTCAATGGCGCGCTTCTTCTGTTTCTCGTTCGGTTTGAATGCTTCGATAAGATCCATGGTGACATCAATACGCTCTGCCGACTGGTGCTTTGCCAATACCTTCTTGTCCCATTTGGAGACAAGGGTGCTGACGTTTGCCTTCTTCCTGATGGCAGGAAGTTGGCCTTTGATGTGAGCAAGGATGTTGTCCACCGGCGCCGTGCTGAAACCCTGCCTGTGAAGCAAGGCTTGTTGAGCCGCTCCCGTGGCTTTCAATTCCTCCATCCGCTTTTGATCTCCCGCAGCTCCGGCCGTTTTGTAGTCAGCCATCATCTCCGCCAACTTCTTTCCAGCGGTGGCCTGGTAAACTTTGGAGCCCACAAATGCCACGGCAATGGCGCGGGAGTCATAGATCCCGATTCGCGCTACCGAGGTTCCTGTATCTCTCTTTTCGCTGCGAGGTCCAACGCAGCCAACTTGTGCGATAAACAGGAGAGCAGTGCAAAGAATAGTGAGCTTTGTCATATCGATCCTCTCCTTCCCTATTGCCAATGTTTGAGGCCACCTATTCGTCCTCCGGGAGCAAAGGTCGCCGACGCCAACCTCTATCGAATCACCCTGAACCGGTCAACAACACAAGGGGTGGATGATTCGGTTCGCTGGATTGGTCACACCCCTACCATACTTGGATGTCAAAATAGACGACACCTTTGGCATACGCCAAGATCTTCTTGGATCCTCCTTCCCAATACTCCGCATAGGCAAAGCCTGTCTTGGGCGGATTCCACCAACCTTTCTCCAACGGGCTCCAACCAAATCTCAATCTTTCAATCTGCACTTTTTCAGTCAGACCTTGCTGTTCGGCATAGCGAGCAAAGACTTCCTCACTGCATTTGAATCGGATCTGCCAGCCGTGATCCCCGGCAAAACCATCACCACCCTCATAATGCTCATAGAGTGCTGAACCCGACAAGTGAGGGATCCGCAATGGTCCAGTCCACCAAGACCAAAAGGAGAACACTCCATAGAAAATGAAAAAGAAAACAATGACTCTCCCCAAACAACCGAGAAAGGATGGGGGCCTGCTGATCTCCCCGTCGCTCTGTTTGAATCCCTTCATTTGATCGCAAAAGTCCGACTGTGCCTGATCCCTGGTTGAGAGCACGCTCCGGCTTTGGATGAAACGCTCTCATCATGGTTTATTGTCTGCCTCGCGGCGGGGTTGCGGATCACAGAGTCTCGTTCGCTTTCATGGGCGTTGTTGAATTCTAGAAATAAGTTTCTTGTTGTAGAAATGTCCTCGAATATGGACCGAAGCAAGCAAGCCATTGAGTAGAAGTGCGATCACACCAAAAACACATGCGTGCGTGAAAGATTGCTTGCCAAGATACACTACAGGAAGAGCGAGCACGACATTGAGAAAGATCAGTTGATTCGTCCCTTCTCCCCCTCCCGCGTGATATCTCACCGAGCGAAGAGCCCCGGCTTTGTTCTTTTTCAATTTGCTTTGGATCAGATCGGTCAGTGAATCAAAGGATAGCTGTGACGCGAGGTCTTCTTGTGAAAAGTAGATCCCAAACCGAAGCTGGACCTCCTCGATCAGCCGAAAAGTTCTCGCGCGGGCACGAGCACGTGCAAAATAGGTTGAGCTACCTGAAACCGAAAGGAATGCTGCCTCAATGGGATCATCCGCCCGCGGTTCCTCCGTTGAGGAATTGTACTTCGAAAAGACTTCAAGCACTGCTTGGCGTATTTGTGCGCGATCCTCCATTGGGTTTTAGCACCGAACTCTTAGCTCAATTGCCGCCACAGCAACAGTTGAGAATCTTAAATGGTTTATTCGTGTGGAGTCGAGCGTAGTCAGCACTCGGATGCAGTGTTTGTTTGGCCGATTTCTTATCCAGGCTCAACTCAAGCTCGGTTCATATCAGATATTACAAGTACTGGAAATATCGCTACTTCTTCAGTGCCGATTTACACCATTTGATTGAAAAGAATACTCCAATCCCAAAACAAACGATCGTTGTAGGCCATGCAATATATCGGAATATTTTGTTTGTGACAGTGATCGTTTCATGAGGCATATACTTCGTGTAACCTGCCGCCAATAAGCACAACAGTAATACGGAATACGTTAAAAATGACGTAATCGATAGTCCGATGATCAAGTGGGTAGCGGCACGGATTCGCATAGTGAAAATTTAGCCGAACAGTGAATGTCAAAGGGCCCCGGAGGGCATTGCGTTCCTCCCTACAATCTCCTCCCAAACAGCGCGGGAGGCTCGATCGATGGCTCGCGGTCGATGGGGTGACTGAGAAGATAGATGCCATACCAGGTCGGGATGACGGCGAGGACCATCACCAAGGGGACAGTGCCGTGATAAATCGCGAGGCCGCCCGGAATCACGAGCCCGATCAACAACCAACACCAGCCAACGAAGCGCAATCTCCGCTGGCGGGCTTGCCTGAAGGCGAGGTAACGTTTCTCAATTTCGGGCCACCATTCTTGAATCTCGTCATCGGTGGCCCCGCGTTTGCGGAGGTCGGAGCGAACCGATTCGGGCAGCCTTCCATCCGCGAGACGACGTGCCGCAGCATCAAGCAACGCGGCATGTCTCAATCCGGCTGGAGCCTCCTCGATCACTTCAGCTCTTTCAAGGAGGTGAGGGTCAGGCCTTTGAACTCCACTTCGACTCCCTCGGCTTGCAAGGCAATCTGTCCTTTGGAAACGGTGCAGTTCTTACCGTGATTGACAAGATCACCATTGACCCAAACCTTCACTTCCTTGCCTTTGCACTCGATGGTCATCTTGTTCCATTCACCGACCGGCTTCTCCGAGTCGTCGGTCAGGTTCAGGATACGACGGGCATCGCCTTTCTTGCCACCCCACTTCTGGTTCTTTCCTTTGGGACGACGCTTTTCCATGTCGGGCACTTCGATGTTCTCATCGATGCACCAGAAATCGCCGGCATTGCGATGATGCATCTGGACCTCGATGGAAGCCGGGAACATGCCATACAAGGCGCGCGGGCGTGACGAATGAACGAGGACTCCGCAGTTCCCCGGCTTGTTTGCGAAGCGATACTCGAGCTCGAGCCGGTAGTCGGAGTAAACCTTGTCGGTGATGAGATGACCGCCGGGTTTTCCCATGCTGACGAGCAGGCCGTTGCGCACGATGAAGCTGGGCTTCACCTTGGGATCCTTGTCTGCGGCCGGAACGTCGGCATGCCAACCGGTCAGATCCTTGCCGTTAAAAAGTTTGGTTGGTTCCGCGTCGACAGCTCCCGAAGGAAGAACCATCGACAAGCCCGCTGCCATTAAAATGATACGTGTTTTCATGTCTCTCCTCATACCCTAAACTCCCGATGCATCTTTCTCAAGGCGAGCCTCAGTTCCCGTCGGTCCAACGCGACCATTCCCGCAAGAGGGTGGGATCAATCCGGCGGGCCACCGCGCCCTCGATCCCGACCAAATCGGAACCGAGATGAATCCCGACAATCCGCTTCTTTCCATCGCGTTCGACCCAAACCGGGGCCCCGCTCATCCCCTTCCCGGTCTTCACGGAGCAACCAAAAAAGGGACCTTTTACTTCCGTCACTTGACCGGATCCCGCGAAGCGCCTTCTTCCGCCCGGGAAGCCGGAAACCTTCACCTTTTGACCAACCGAAACCGGGGCTCGGTCAAAAACGAACTCCCCGTTCTTCCCCGCTCCTTTTCCAAGGTCAATAAAGCCGTAGTCATTCACCAACAAGTCACGGTCGGACTTTTGATATCTGCCCGTTTTTTGCCGGGATCGATAAGCCGACGCGACCTCCCACCGGATTCCTTTTTCTTCCTCCGATCCCACCTCGACCCAACGCACCGGTCCGAGTTCGTCATCCAGCAAGTTGTGCGCGGCGGTGAGAACATACCGGCCATTGATCACTGCTCCCGTAGCCCGTCCGGTTTTCCCAACCAGTCCGCCTTTGCCATGAACCTTGATCAAACAAACGCCGTCACCTTTCCCTGAATCACGCGATGCCACCTGCGGGGCACAAGCGGACACCCCGAAGACCACCCCGAGACTCCAAACCGCGATCAATCCGAATCGCTTCATGAGTAGACCACCACCGGCCCGACCCCGCCGCCCCCCTGGACAGCGCGGAGTTTCTTGACCGCCATTTTGATTCGCTCGACCGCCTCGTCGGTTTCTTCGCGCGTGGTGAAAGTGGAAAAAGAAATCCGCAAACTGCTCTTGGCCTGTTCGTCGGAAATCCCCATCGCCTTCTGCACATGACTCGGTTGTTGCTTCCCGGTCATGCAGGCACTCCCGGTGGAGACCTGCACTCCGGATTCATCGAGCAAAATTAAGAGGCCGGCTCCTTCGCAGTTTTCGAAAGAGACATGAGCACAGGTGGGCACACGGTGCTCGCGGCTGCCATTCAAAATGACCCCTTCGACTTCTCCG
>JASFWU010000342.1:0-3316 GCA_050049035.1 Akkermansiaceae bacterium
TCAGCCTCTTTTCCAAATGATCCCGGTTCGCTGCGATCCCGGCATGTTTGTCTTTCTCCAGACCCGCCCGGGCCAATTCGGCGGCCTTACCAAGACCCACGATGTAGGGAACATTTTCAGTGCCGCTTCTCCGTCCTGCTTCCTGACCACCTCCACGAATCAAAGGTTCAAAACGCACTCCTTCCCGCAGGTAGAGCGCGCCCACTCCTTTTGGAGCGTGAAACTTGTGTCCGCTGATGCTGAGAAAATCCACCGGCACCTCGTGCACGTTTACCGGTGTCTTTCCCACCGCCTGAATGGCATCAGTGTGAAACGCGATCCCGTTCTCCCGAGCCGCTTCGCAAACTTCCGCCACCGGCTGAATGACGCCGGTCTCGTTGTTGGCCCACATCACGCTGGCGAATCCGGTTTCCGCGTCTTCGCAATAGCCCCGAAACTCATCCACCTTGAGGCGGCCCTCTTCGTCGACCCCGCAACGCTCGACCGAAAAGCCCACGTCCTCCATCGCTTGAATGGGACGCAAAACCGCGCTGTGCTCAATCGCCCCCGTGATGACAGTCGAGGTTTTCCGGCCATAAATCCGCGCCAGCGACTTCAGGACCATGTTGTTGGATTCGGTTCCGCAGCCGGTGAAGACGATCTCCTCTTCCTTGGCCCCGATCAACTCCGCGACCTGCCCGCGCGCTTCGGCAATGGACTTCTTCACGGCCTTGCCCGCCCGATACCCGCTCGATGGATTGTGGAAATGCTCCCCCAGGAAAGGCAGCATGGCTTCCACCACCTCCGGATGCACCCGGGTGGTCGCGTGGTTATCGAGATAGATCATTGATGCGATCTTATCCGCCGCCTACCGTTCGGCAAGTCGTTCCCCGCATGTCGATTCGTCTCCTCCGCAATATCCTCACCTACCTGACCGTGGTCCTCGTCACCATGACCGCGGTTCTTCTTTATCAACGTTACCTGCAGGAGAAAAACACGCGTGAAGTCGGTGAGGAAATCATCCGCCTCTGCAAACTGCCCGAAGTCCCGGAAGAAATCATCGTTCGGCACGCCGTCATCGACCGCTCGGAGGACCCCCGTTTTGTTGACGTCCTCCTGACCCTGACCGGCCCTGAAAACAAACTCAACGACTGGCTCGATGGATTTGATGAGTGGGAGAAGAAACGCCTCGGCGTCATAGAGAATCACCGAACCCGTGAATCCGAAGGAAGTTCGAGGTTCGACTTCACCGCCGAGGTGTATGTAGAGTGATCCTCATGCGCAGTCTGCTCCTCTTCATTCTTCAGTGTTCGTGCTCACTATTCGCAGTTCAAAAGCCCAACATCCTCTTCATCGCCATCGATGATCAAAACGATTGGATCGGTTGCATGGGCGGGCACCCGAATGCCAAGACTCCCAACATCGACAAGCTCGCCGCTCGCGGGACCCTCTTTAACAACGCCCACTGCCAGTCGCCTCTCTGCAATTCCTCACGGGCCAGCCTCATGATGGGGCTTCGCCCGGATTCGACCGGCATTTACGGACTCGCTCCGTGGTTTCGTCGGCTCGAGGAATTCAAAGATCTCACCGCACTCCCCCAGCATCTCAAGGCCCACGGCTACACCACCTACTCGGCCGGCAAAATTTACCACGGGAGTTATGGTCGTGGCAAAAAGGACGCCGAATTTGACCATCTTGGTCCCGGCGCCACCGGAGCTCCCTTTCCCAAGAAGAAGCTGGTGAACACTCCCAGCAAAATGAAGCTCGTCGACTGGGGCCTCTTTCCTCATCAGGACAAAGACAAAGGCGACTACAAGATCGCCGATTGGGCCGTCAAAACCCTCGACTCCAAACCCAAGGGGCCATTCTTCCTCTCGGCCGGCTTCTTCCTCCCACATGTTCCCTGCTTCGCCACCGAGAAGTGGTTTGCGATGCATCCTGAAGCGGAAACGAAACTCGCCCAAATCAAGCGCGGTGACCGCGAAGACACTCCGCGTTTCTCCTGGTACATGCACTGGAAGCTCCCCGAGCCACGTCTACGCTGGCTCGAGGAACACAAGGAATGGATGAATCTCACCCGCAGTTATCTCGCTTGCACAAGCTTTGTTGATGCCCAGATCGGGCGCCTAATGGAAGCCCTTGATCGGAACGGCTACGCCGACAACACCATCATCGTTCTTTGGTCCGACCACGGATGGCACATCGGCGAAAAGGGCATCACCGGAAAGAACTCGCTCTGGGATGATGGCACTCGCGTCCCTCTCATTTTTGCCGGACCGGGCATCGCCAAAGGAGTCTCGACCCAACCCGCCGAGCTCCTCGACATCTACCCCACCCTCGCCGAGCTCATTGGCAGCAAGGCTCCCGATCACCTTGAAGGTCTCAGCCTGATGCCCCAGCTCAGGAATGCAGCGACCAAGCGCGACCGCCCCGCCATCACCACTCATAACCACCACAACCATGGAGTCCGGTCCGAGAACTGGCGTTACATCCGCTATGCCGATGGTTCGGAAGAGCTCTACGACATGAAGAAAGATCCCAACGAGTGGACCAACCTCATTGGAAAGACGGGATACGAAAAGGTGATTGCCGAGCACAAAAAGTGGCTCCCACAAACCAGCCGCAAGCCCGCTCCCGGCAGCCGCTCACGCATCCTGACCTACGACTTCAAAACCAAGGAGGTCACCTGGGAAGGCAAGAAGGTCCTCCCCACCGATCCGATTCCAATGGATGAGTGAGGATACCTTTCGCTCCAACTCTATTGCTCGGAGCGCACTAGTTCACAGGGAGTAAAATCGGTGATGTGATCTCCAGTGAGACGAACGAAACGAACCGCCCAGTGGGCGGATTGGTCACTCTCCAGATTGAAGTGAATTTGGAAGGAATTGCCGTAGTCATCGAAACAAAAGGCATCAGGAATCAAGCCATCCTCGACAATGTTGGGGTTGATGAATGCCTCGAGGTGCACCCGCGCTGCACCCGTAAACATCTCATAGCAGGTCATCATCTCGGTTGCGAGTTTCTGCGCCTGAGGATTGGGCTGATTCCTGCTTCCGTGAATCACCACTGGATATGGGAAGACCCTGTTGGCTGGCAAGAGCCACCGCGTCATCTCAATCTGTTCGAGCGAGTCCCAATCAAACTTCATCCTATGAATCGATACTTGTAAAACACGAGGACCAAAAAAAATCAGGGAGAGAGAAGCTACGAACAGGAAGAACCAGAACACCAACAACTTTTACTTCGCCGCCCGCTTTTCGCGTTCCTTGGTGAGCGTCTTCTCCCAGGATTCCTTTTCCTTGAGATACTGCTCCTTCATCTCCTCGATGCGCTTCTC
>JASFWU010000368.1:0-3135 GCA_050049035.1 Akkermansiaceae bacterium
CTGTGTCGGCGTCCCCAACATCATCAAATACTGTGGAGACCTCGAAGATCAGGGCATTGAAATCTGGCCCGGTGGCTGGCGCGACAAGTTCTCCTCGGGCGAGCGCAAGATGGCCTTCATCACCGATCCCGACGGCTACGAAGTCGAAATCCTCGAGATCGACTAGCTCAATAACTCAATAACTCAGCAGCCATCCCTTGCACCTCCTGATCGACAACTCGAACACGCGCACCAAGTTCGCGCTCGATCAGAACGGGGTTCTTTCCGACTGGCGGGCCACCATTCCCACGCAGGATCTTTCGGCTCCCACCCTTGAGGAAGCCCTTGAGGACCAGGAGCTGACCCACCTCACCCTCTGCTCGGTGGTGCCAAAAGCGGCGGAGCTCATGGGGGCACACTTTGACCTTCCCATTCACCAAATCTCGCATCGTTCCAACCTGCCCATCAGCATTGACTATCCCAGGCCCGAGAAAATCGGAGCGGACCGGCTCGCCAACGCCTCGGCCGCTGTCCTGGAGGGAGCCCATCCCGCCATCGTGATTGATTTTGGGACCGCAGTGACCTTCGACGTCATTTCGGAGCAATCCTCCTACCTCGGTGGTGTGATTGCACCGGGAACGGCCTCATTGCGTGATTACCTCCACAAAAAAACGGCCCTGCTCCCGGCGATTCAGCTCGAAGAACCCGAAACCGCGATCGGGCGGAGCACCGCCGAAGCGATGCAAATCGGCGCGGTTGTGGGATATCGGGGCCTCGTCCGCGAGATTCTCTCGGCCATTTGCGCGGAACTCGGTGGAAACCCGACGATCATGGCGACCGGAGGCGATGCCGCCTTGATCGGCCAGGGGCTGCCAGAAATCGGCAAAATCGACCCGGACTTGACGATGAAAGGGATTTTGGCCATCGGGCGCTCGAACCATCGTCTCTGAAGTGGCTTGCCTTTCTTTGGATTCGCAGTCCACCATCCCCGTCCCAGCACATGAATGACCAGACTCTCGCCATCGGCATCGATTTCGGAGGAACTTCCGTCAAGATCGGGGTCCTGAAACGTGGAACCGTGATCGAGGAAGCCCCGCGCATCGACACCCAGGTCTTCGAATCAGCCCGCCCGCTCATCGAGCGCATTAACGAAACCTGCGACGAGCTCCGTTCCCGTCACGCGGGTATCGAGGCGATTGGCGTCGGTATGCCCGGCTTTGTCGACTTCCCCACCGGGATGGTCCACAACCTGACCAACGTGAAAGGCTGGCAGCGAGTCTATCTCAAAAGAGAGCTCAACGAGCTCAGCAATCTGCCCGTCACGGTGGAAAACGATGCCAACTGCATGGCCTACGCTGAGTGGAAACGCGGTTCGGGACGCGGAATGCAAAATCTCGTCGCCCTCACCCTGGGCACGGGAGTGGGCGGAGGATTCGTGGTGGAAAACCGCCTGGTTCGAGGAGCCAACTACGTGGCCGGCGAACTGGGACAAACCTCCATCGATTACCAAGGCCCTCCGGGAGCCTACGGGAACCGGGGATCACTGGAGGACTACGTTGGCAACCAGCAAATCACCGATCTCGCCTTCCAGCGCTATCAAGAAACAGACCAACCTCGTGAGCGATCAGAGTGCACCCCCGCTCATCTTTCAGAGCTCGCCGGTCAAGGCGACGAGTTGGCCCTCGAAATCTGGGACACCGTGGCCCGCATGCTTTCGACTTCCTTAATGAACTGCTGCTGGATCCTCAACCCCGAGGCCATCATCATCGGGGGCGGCGTGGCCCAGGCCGGCGCCGTTCTTTTTGGCCCGCTTGAAAAACACCTTCGCGGGCAGCTTGGCGATCCCTTCAAGGAGAACCTTCGCATTCTCCCTGCAAGATTCAGCAACGAAGCCGGGATCGTGGGAGCAGCCACCCTCGCGTTGGAAGAAGCCGGCTTCAACGTCGACGCCTAGGAGGCTTCAAACCTCAACCCAACTCCGACATCCGCCGTACTTCTTTTCGTAGGGAAAGCGGAGCGGTTCGTCGAGCTTCTCCACCTCGACATAAGCCACGTGAATACTCCCCGAGGCCATTCCTTTGCCCTCCCAAAAAAAACGGTCGCGGATCGTTTCCTCGGTCCAAATGTGTTGGTCCGCAAGCTTCGCCACCTCATCCCAGTCGGTCAGCGTCACCGCTTTCTTCACCTTCACCTTCGAGGTAATCACGACCTCATCGCCAATCGACCACTCGGGCTTCGCGGTCACACCCGGAACGGTGACATAGTCGCCCTGGGCGTGAAACCTCGTCGGAAAAAGCAGGAACTCCTCGTGGGCAAACGAGAACCCTTCGCGGCCCTCGTGAATCCCCCCTTTGCGCAAAATGATCGACTGGCGACCCGATTCCAGAGCGTCACAAACGACCTCCCATTCCTTGAAAGCAATCATGCCGGAACTAAGTCCAAAAGCGGGATCAAGGAAACCCCAATATCCGGCAATCCGGTAACTCTTCCGCTTTAGCATTCCCAAAACCCTCATTTCAGTTTTCCCTCCCTCCGTGCCCGACACCCAGACCTCAATCCTGCCGCTTGGCGACGTCACTCTCCGGAATGGCGCCATTATCCCTACGGCACAATTGGCGTACATCACCTGGGGAACCCTGAATGAAGACCGTTCAAATGCCATTTTGGTCTTCCACGCCCTCTCTGGAAACCAGCATCTCTCGGGCAAACACCCGGACTCTCCACCCGATTGCCACTACTGGACCGAGGAAATGCACGAAGGCTGGTGGGGAAACATGGTCGGGCCCGGCAAGGCCATCGATACCGACCGCTTTTTCGTCATTTGCGCCAACTACCTCGGTGGATGCTACGGCTCCTCAGGCCCCTCCTCCATCAATCCCGAAACCGGAAAACCCTTTGGCTCCTCCTTTCCTCATCTCAATGTCGCCGACCTTGTCGACGCCCATCTTCCCCTGCTTGACCATTTTAACATTGAAACCCTGCATTCTGTCATCGGTCCCTCGGTGGGCGGACTCTGCACCCTGACCTTCGCCAACCGGCACCCCGATCGGGTTTCCCGCGTCATTCCCATCGCCAGCGGCTTCAAAACGACCGTCCTCAACCGACTCATTCTTTTCGAGCAGATCCTCTCGATCGAAAACGACAAGCACTTCAACG
>JASFWU010000367.1:0-3135 GCA_050049035.1 Akkermansiaceae bacterium
CAAGTTGATCCCCTTGATCCTGCTGGGGATTTTTGCGGGGCGACAGTTGCTCCAGTTGATTTCGCAGCGCGTCTTTGAATGGATGATTGTGGGGTTTGCGGTGTTGGCCGGAGTCAGGCTGCTTTTCTTCTCCTAACGAAACCCGCCACCACCGGTGATTTGTTGCAGGCGTTGGTAGTTCTGGTAGGCCAGGAAGCCGAAGAGAAAGGCAATGAAGATGCTCTTGAAGACAGCGATTCCAATGACGGCTGTTACGGCACCAACCACCACACCAACCTGGAAAACCTTTCGTTGGGATGTTTCCACTGAGGCGTAGATTTGTCCGCCATCGAGCGGGAAGACCGGAAGAAGGTTTACGAGACTCCACCAAAAGTTGATGAAGACGAGGGACTTCAGTAGTTGAAAGACCGCAAGATTCATTTGATTCCAGATGATCGCAGCATCAGCGTCGAGAAAGGAGTGAGTTCCAAACGCAAGGGAGAGGATGATGCGGCCCCCTGAGCTGAAGCCGAGGATCAGACAAGTCACCAGAGTGATCACGAGAAAGAAGGTGAGCCCGGCAAGTGGACCGGCCCAAGTGATCCAAAAGCTTTCCCTCCGGGACGGCATCGTGTTGGGGTAGGCGAGGCCACCCATGGCCCAGAGTTTGACCGACGGATTCACGCCGGTGAGCTTTCGACTGGTGAGGGCGTGTCCGAATTCGTGAACGAGGATCGAGACGAACAGGACGATCATCCACATCAAGGTCATGAAAAGGGCATCCCGGGAATCGATTCCCAAGCCATTGCCGAGAATGAATCCGGCGACCCAGAAAAGGGGTTCCACCCGGACCGGGATGTTGAAGAGTTTGAAGTCGAACACACCGGGACGATAGCGGTCGATCGGGCGGTGGCAAGGCAGGTAAGCATTGCAGGGGGCAAAGGCATCTGATACCGACGCCGCCCCGATGACAAAGGAGTTGAAGAAGGAGGTCAGGGTTTTCGCGCCGGCAACGGTGGCGAATGTGGCGTGCGGGTATGATGTTTTGGGCTTTGCGATTGATGCTCCGGGCGACGAGGTGGTGGCTCGTTACACCGAAGAGCCGGGCTTGCGGATCGCTGAAATTACCGGCGACGACGGGAAGCTGCCCTTGGAAGTGGAAAAGAACACCGCGGGAGTGGCGGCCCTCGATTTGTTGCGGCATCTCGGGATGCTTGATTTGGGAATCGAGTTGGAGATTCACAAGAAGATGCCTTTTGGAAGCGGACTGGGTTCCAGTGCGGCCAGTGCGGTGGCGGGAGCCTACGCCGTCAACAAGTTGATCGGTGAGCCTTTGACCAAAAAGCAGGTCCTTCCTTTTGCGATGAGCGGGGAGGCCAGTGCGGACGGAGCGTGGCATGCCGATAATGTGGGACCGTGCTTGCTCGGAGGAATTGTCTTCATTCGAGATAACCAGGAGCTCGATATCGCCCAGCTTCCGGTTCCGAAGGAGCTTTGGGCGGCGGTGGTGCATCCGGATATCGAAATCCTGACCCGGGTGGCCCGCGAGATTTTGCCGAAAGACATTCCGCTCGCCAATGTCACCCAGCAGGTCGGAAATCTGGGCGGGCTTATTTGCGGTCTCATTCAGGAAGACTACGGCATGATCAGTCGCTCGGTTCACGATGTCATCGCCGAGCCGCGAAGACAGAAATTGATCCCGGAGTTTTATCAGGCCAAGCGGGCCGCAATGGCAGCCGGTGCACTTGGCTTTAGCATCTCGGGAGCCGGTCCGAGTGTCTTTGGGCTTTGCGAAGGTGAGGAATCGGCCTGGAAGGTCGGGGCCGCCATCAAGGAAGTGTTCGACAAGGTGGAGCTTGGGAATCAACTCTACGTTTCGCGGGTCAATCAAACCGGCGTGCGGGTGATCGGGGGGAAGTGAAATGCCGCAGCAATTTTACAGCACCAGGAGTCCGGAAACCCTGGTAGGAGTGAAGGAGGCGGTGTTGCGTTCGCTGCCTCCGGACAACGGACTCTACATGCCGTTGAAGCTTGGAATGCTGGGAGATGATTTCTGGAAAAGGTGGCGTGAGATGTCGCTGCCTGAGATCGGCTTTGAGGTGGCCCGGTTGGTCTTTTCGGGGAGTATTCCGGATGACGACCTGGAGGCGATGATTCACGAGGCGGTCAACTTTCCCGCCCCACTCGTCACGGTTCGGCCCGGAGAGCACGTACTCGAGTTGTTTCACGGTCCCACTCTGGCCTTCAAGGATTTCGGGGCCCGCTTCATGGCTCGCCTCATGGGTTGGTTGACCCGGGAGGACGAAGGAATGCTGACTGTTCTGGTGGCCACCAGTGGCGATACCGGAGGAGCGGTCGCGAGCGCCTTTCATGGCGTCGAGGGCACCCGCGTGATGATTTTGTATCCCAAGGGAAAGGTCAGTGGATTGCAGGAGAAGCAGCTGACCACCCTTGGCGGCAACATCACCGCACTTGAGGTTGAGGGCACATTCGACGACTGCCAGCGGCTGGTGAAATCGGCCTTTCTGGACAGGGACATGTCGGAGAGGTTGAATCTGACTTCGGCCAATTCGATCAACATCTCCCGCCTCGTCCCGCAGAGCTTTTACTATTTTGAAGCCGCCAAAAATCTCCCCGAGGACACCAAGCCGACCTTTGTCGTTCCCAGCGGGAATTTTGGCAACCTCACCGCGGGCTTGCTGGCCGAGCGAATGGGGCTTCCGGTGGAAAAGTTCGTGGCAGCTACCAACCGGAATGACGTCGTTCCCGAATATCTTCGCGAGGGAGAGTATCGTCCGCGGCCCAGCGTGGCGACGATTTCCAATGCCATGGATGTCGGGGCGCCCAGCAACTTTGCCCGCATGGAGCACCTCTTCGGGTCCGAATGGGAGGCGATGAAGGGTCGCGTTGCGGGCTTTGCCTTCAGCGATGATGACACCCGGGCCACCATCCGGCGAATCCACGCCGAAACCGGTTACACCCTCGAACCGCACGGCGCGGTGGGGTGGTTGGCTGCCGAGGCATGGCGGAAGGGGAACCCGGAAGCTGAGACCGTGGTCCTCGAGACCGCCCACCCGGCCAAGTTTCTCGAGACCATGGAAGAGGAACTCGGATCCGATCCGGTGGTTGTTCCGGAGCGACTGGCCTGTCTGGCAA
>JASFWU010000369.1:0-3131 GCA_050049035.1 Akkermansiaceae bacterium
GTATTCTCGGCGAGGCCCGTTTCCTCGAGCGCATCGAGGAGACGTCCGACCTGGGCGTCGATGAAGGAAACACAGGCATAGTAGGCCTGAAGCGCCTGGAGCAGGATGGGCTTCTCGAGGTTGTAGTGAGGGATGGGGCAGTTGTGGGCAAAGGCGGCGGTGGGGATGTCCTCGCGATCGTCTTCGGGTGCGTAGGGAATTCGCATCTCCTCAACAGGGTAGAGATCGAAATACTTCTTCGGTGCGACGAAGGGGGTGTGGGGGCGAAAGAATCCCACTGCGAGAAAGAAAGGCTCGTCCTTTTTCTCCTGGAGGATCTTAATCGCCTCCGTGGTGATCATGCCATCGGTCTGCTCCTCGTCGGTGCCTTCGGCAGCGAGCCAGCTCAGGGCAGCACTGATCTTGCGATGGGGTTCGGCGTTGAAAATGAGATCTTCCTCGTCCTTGTCGCGACCCTTGGGGTTCACCGTTCTCTGCCACGAGGGTGGATCATCGAACCCATCGGTCCCGATGCTCGCGGGGACGTTGTAGTGATAGATCTTCCCGACCCGGGCCGCAAAGTAGCCCGATTTCATGAACTGCTGGGAGAGGGTGACGACATCGGGAACCTCGTCGCGGAAGTGACGATCGAGATCGTAGACCTTGATCGTGTCGGGTCGGAGCCCCGTCATGACACTGGCCCGGGTGGGATTGCAGAGCGGAAGCTGATTGTAGGCCCGATCGAAACGCACTCCGGTCGCGGCGAGCCGATCAATGTGGGGAGTCTTCGCGATGAGGTCCCCGTAGCAACCGAGAGAGGCGGCAAGGTCATCGACCGAGATGAAGAGCACGTTGGGTTTCGCAGGCTTGGCGGTGGCCAAGCCGAGAGGTAGGAAAAGAAGGCTCGCGATACGGAAAAAGAAAAGTCGTCCAGACATGATGCGGAGAATGCCACGTGCTGGCCCGCTCGTCGAGTGTGGAGAGGTTTGGTTGCGGTTTGTTGAAAGATGTCGATTGACCCCTTCTTTCTACTCAGCCTCAATCGGTCCTCTCGCCTTTGGCTCCGTTTTCCGGGGCCACTTCACCGACCCCATCCAGGCGATACCTTTTCTGCAGGGTTTCAAACGCCCATTGCAAGGTGAACAGGAACTTCCAGGGAACCCTCTTGAAAGGAAAATGGCTTCCCCACCAGGGCCTCGGAATGATCTTCGAGGCTCGGACCAGGTTGAGAATCGCAAGCCAGCCATTGTATCCCTTCGTGCTGAGCAGGCGGAAATAACGGGTCGACCGCGGAAGCCCGGCCAGCCGACGAACCGTCGCCCCGAGATAGTCTGCAAGCGCCGGCTCAGAGAAGTCGGCCGAATCCTTCAATTCTGAATGCGCACTCGCGAGCTTCGCGCAACCAAACGCTTCGCGAGGAATTCCGGCCTCTTCGGCGATCCGCCTCGGGATCGGGCGGTCATAGGCGCCACCGACTGACCAGGGCTCCATCTCGAGAGACGTGCTGATCCGGTTGATCGCATCAAGGTGTCGTGCTCCGATCGCCACCGGGGTCAGCAGCAAGCAACGCAACCTTAGCCGAAGCTCAATCCTATTAAAACCGTGAACGATTGAGGCATGCGATTGATTGGACTGTTTGAAGTCAGAAAAAAAGACCGAATTTTTGACATCCCAAATCAAATCTCCATGGGCACCCTCCACAATGAGAGAATCTTGAATCCTCTCACCGAAACCGATGTAAGGAGATCCGCAAGACACCGGTAACAAGACGGTTTCCGCCTCGGCCCTGCCATCCCCCCGCAAGTAGGCCCAGCGATCCTGAACCACGCATTCCATCCCGAGGTGTGCCGCATTCTCAGCCCCGCTGTCCCCGTTCGGATCCTCTCGGCGCGAATCCGTGAAGGTGTAGGCGCGGGAACATCCCGCCTCCTTCGCCAGCGCCGCGGTGGCGCAGGAATCGTAGCCCCTCGATATCGCCGCCAAAGGGCGGTAACGATGCTTCCGGGCCGGGGCGTCGGCATTGGCGATGACCCCTTGAAGGCCCTCCAGCAACAGAGCATGATAGGACTGGTAATCCGTGGGTGCCCTGCCGAGGGTGTGGGTGGCGTAGCCCACCGATCCGTCCTGTCCCACCGATACGATCGTTCCGACATGGACCCCCATCCGGTTCCCGGAACTCAGCCTCAACTTGCCATCGAGGCAGGACGGGCCCCGCCGCCGAATTCGAACCAGGTCGTGCATGTAAAACGGGTAGCCGGGGTCCGGGGATTCTCCCGTGGCACTCATCACGAAGATGGGAGAGTTCGACAAAAACAGCGCGCCCTCCTTCTCGATGCTGAAGACGGGGCAGAGTCGGTCGGTGCTCCCGAAAAAGCGGATCCCGTCATCGCCGATCGCCGCTCCGGTTCCGCAAACCACCGTCGCATCGACGGGAGACGATTCCCGGAAGGATCCGTTCCAAGCCCCCTCAACGAGAAGATCCCTGCGCGTCTCGACCGAGTGACCATGCCACGCCGTTACTTCCGGGTTCCCCGGTTCCACGCGTGCACACCATGCCAGGGCAGGCAGGCTCGCCAAAGGATGGAGGTTCCACTCCAATTTCGCCACTTTCATGCAAATGGTGATCGAACAGTATGGGTTAGACCGAATTCGTCGGGTCACGGGACTGCACCGCGAAATATTCATCCACCAGGGACATCACCTCTCTGGTTTTTCGCACGAAAAGGGCATTCTCCACATCATGGACCTCTCCGTGTTTTTGTCCCACGTTGAACACGCGCAGATCACCCCGCATCCTTTCGTGCCAGGTGTTCGGGATAGCGCCGGGCACACTGGCTTTGCCGAGCCGGTCGGAGGTTCCCAGGATGTAAACCGGTCCCGAGTATTCAGAGAGCCGGTATTTCAGCATCGCCAGCTTGAAATCCACTGCCACGCGTTGCGCATCTCTCACCGCATTCAGATCATCGGGATCAAGCCGGATTTTCCCCTCCTGTGCGTATTTCCGAACCGTGTCGAAGAATTTCCGGTCCGTTTGGTAGACATTGAGCCGTTTCCGGCATCCGACCATGATTCGTTTGCCCACGCGTTTCCAGGCCGCGCGATCCCCCGGGGGAATCGCGGGCGGGTCAAAAAGAACCAGCGGCCCGGTCGAT
>JASFWU010000370.1:0-3128 GCA_050049035.1 Akkermansiaceae bacterium
TCTCGACGCCTTCGAAAGTGTCACTGGTTTCGATCGTCCCCAGGAAAATCCCACGAGCGAGTCCGACCTCTGGGACAACCTCGAGCGCTTTCTCAACGAGGTGATCCCAGTCGCCGAAGCGAGCGGAGTCCGCCTCGCGATGCATCCCGATGATCCTCCGGTCTCGCTCCTCAAGGGACAAGCTCGTATCCTATCGACGCCGGAAGCCTTTGAGAAAATGGTGGCCCTGGTGGACTCGCCAACCAATGGAATCTGCTTTTGTCAGGGTTCTTTCGCCTCCCATGAGAATGACTACGAAATCCCGGATCTGATTCGCCGTCTCGCTGACCACATCGTCTTTGCCCATTTTCGCGACGTCGTCGGAGCGGTGCCCTATTTCCGAGAGTCCTTCCACGACAACGGAAAAACGGACATGGCGGCCTGTCTCCGTGCCTACCACGAGGCCGGGCTCGATGTCCCGATTCGACCCGACCATGTCCCAACGCTTGCCGGGGAAACCAACGAGTTTCCCGGCTATCACATGCTGGGGCGGCTCTGGACCGTTGGCTACATGAAGGGGCTGGCCGATGGACTCGGCCTCGACTGAAAGCTCTCCGCTTCTTTTGAAACGGAGAGCCGGAGCTGCGGATTGAATCAAGCGAAGAGATCGACGATGGGCTTGCCCTTGTGCGCTGCAGTGAACGGACGCTTGCTCGGACTGTAGAGCACCTGGTCGAGCGGCAAACCGAGCGCATAGCCGATCGTCGCGTTGATATCAGCAGGACCCACCTGATTCTCGACGACCGTCTCTCCTGTCTCGTCGGTTTTCCCCCAGCGACGTCCGCCGACGATTCCGCCACCCGCAAAGGCACAACTGAAGGCCTTCGGGTAGTGGTCACGCCCCACGTTCTGATTGATCCGGGGCGTCCGACCGAATTCCGAAGTGAGAACGATGAGCGTGTCATCGAGCAATCCACGAAGTTCCAGGTCCGAGATGAGAGAACTCATTCCGCGATCGAGAATATCGCATCGCTCCGGTACTCGCACAAAGTTCCCCTGGTGTGTATCCCATCCGCCAAGACTGACCTCGACGAATTTCACTCCCGTTTCGACAAGGCGACGCGCGAGGAGACACCCCTGTCCAAAACGATCGGACCCATAGGCTTCTCGAGTCTCTTCCGATTCCTTGGAAAGATCAAAGGCTTCGAGGTCGGGAGAATCCATGAGCTTGACCGCATCATCGTAGGCCGAGCTGTAAGCACGGATGTTCTTCTTCGCCCCATAGGTTTCCCGAAAGTTCTGTCCGAGTTTCTCGGAAAGACCCACTCGATACTGGAAGTCTTCCTCCGAGAGATAGCTCTTCACATTCTGCAGCCCCTTCTTCGGGTCACCGATAGAGACCGGACCGAAAGCACTTTCAAAGAATCCAGCACCGGGATGACGGCTTCCGCCTCCGATCACGACGTTGGCCGGTAGGGTGGGGTTGTCGCGCCCCTTGAACTTCAAAAGCCAGGCTCCCATCCCCGGATGCTTAATCGTGCCACGCATCTCGTAGCTCGTATGCATGAGGTAGTTGCCCTGCTGGTGAGCCCCGGTCCGGGACATGAGCGAGTTCACGATTCCGAGATGGTGGCCGTGATTCGCGAGACGGGGAAGATACTCGGAAATCTGGAGTCCATCCGCACTGGTCGAAATTGCTTTCGTGGGCCCCTGCGTCTCGGCACCCGGCTTCACGTCGAGGGTGTCGAGATGGGACATTCCCCCGTTCATATAGAGGTAGATGACCCGCTTGGCGGTTGCGATCTGTTTCTCGGTCGCCGCATCGGCACCGGCCCCGAAGAGGCTGCTCGAAGTGGCGGGGAGAAGCCCGACTCCGAGAAGCGAGCTGGCGGCATGCTGGGCGAACCGACGACGAGTCAGCTCGTTGGATTGATCAAGGATGTCTTTCATGGCGACGATGGGGTGGTGGAGTTAACGGACGAAAAGAAATTCCTCGGTATTGAGGAGAGCAAAGGTGAGGTCCTGGACCAGTTTGTCACCGCGGAGTTCGGCATCGGACAGGATGAGGTTCATCTCCTCGGGGCGAGGGGCCCGTGAGAGAATGCTTTCGAAAACGCGGACAATCTTCTCCTCGTTGGTTTCGACCTGGCTCAGGTCTCGAGAAAGCACCGACTGCGGATTGGTCACCATCCGGAAGACGGGACCATTCAGCAAGGTGAGCGCCTGGGTCACGGAAGCGGCATCTTCAGCATTCTCGATCGTCTCGCGATCGCTTTGACCAAACTGTCGAAGGAAATGCCCATTCGGAGCCGGGGAACTCAGGTGCGCGGCACGGGTATAGGTATTGGCCACATTCTTGCGAAATCCGAGATAGTTCTTCCGTTCGCGCTCATCGGTGACCCCCATCCGATCCATCTCGTTACGAATGATCTCGTCCTCTTTCTTCGCGAGCTCGCGAATCACATCCTGTTTGACCCGACCACTCTGATCGATCTTGGCACTGTCGATTTTCATCTCGACGGCAGCCATTCCATCGGGCATCACGAGGGAGACTTTCTCGACCATGCCTTTCTTCAGGACAGGTGCGTAGACGCGGTCGAAGATCATTCCGGAGAGCTTCCGTCGGATTCCGTTGGCTTCCTGGGCCAGCTTGCGAGCTTTCGCCTGGTCCTTGTTCTGGCGGGCCTCCGTCTGCTGCTTCTGCAGTGCGATCAATTTCTCCTGCATTCCCTTCTGAGCTGCCGCCACCACTTTTACGTCTTTCAACAGTTGTTCCTGGGATTTCTTTTCCAGGGCGGCAGTCATCATCTCGGTTCCAGCTCCCCGAAGGAGCGCCTCCTGCTCACGTCTCCAATTCCCCATCTCGGGATTCGGATTGATCAGGGCCACATAGGAGTCCCAGATCTGCTCGGCCGTCATGCGGCGAAGAAGCGGACCGGTGAAAGCAAAGTCGGCGGGCAGTTGAACGTCATTGGCCACCGCTTCGCGTTGGTAAACCTCCGTCTTGTAGAGCATCCGGAGAAAGCTCTTCAGGTCGTAGTCCTGTCGCTTCATCTCCTCTTCGAGAAAGGCAAACAACTCGGGATTGGCTGCCATCGTCACATCGGTGAACTCATCGACCGGTTCGATCAGCCCGATTCCCATGACTC
>JASFWU010000371.1:0-3126 GCA_050049035.1 Akkermansiaceae bacterium
TTCCCGCCGCTGCCCTGCTTTCCTAGCCTCCCTCCACAATGAGCAAAAAACCGGTTCGTATTGGCGTTGTTGGCTACGGCTTCATGGGGCGCACCCACTCGAATGCATATTCCCAACTGGATCACTTCTTTGACACCACCCACGTCCCCGTCCGACAGGTCATCTGCGGGCGCTCGGAGGACAAGGTGAAGGCCTTCGCTGAAAAGTGGGGATACGCCGACACCGAGACCGACTGGCGGGAGCTGGTGAAGCGCGACGATGTTGATGCCATCGACATCTGCACGCCCAATGATTCGCATTACGATATCGCAATGGCGGCCATTGAAAACGGCAAGATGGTCCTTTGCGAAAAACCTCTCGCCCTGAACGGAGAACAAGGACTCAAGATGGTCGAGGCGATTGAAGCCTCCGGTCTCCCCAACCTCGTCTGGTTCAACTACCGCTTCCTCCCCGCCGTCACTCTGGCCAAACAGATTGTTGATCGCGGCGACCTTGGACGCGTTTACCACTACCGCGCCAATTTCCTGCAGGACTGGACGATGTCCGAAGAGCTTCCCCAGGGTGGCGCGGCCCTCTGGCGTCTCGATGCCGCGGCAGCCGGCTCCGGGGTGACCGGCGATCTGCTGGCCCACAACATCGACTGCGCCCGCTGGCTCAACGGCGACATCGTTTCGGTGTCTGCCATGACCGAGACCTTCATCAAGGAACGCATTCACCAGGAAACGGGTGAGAAGCATCCCGTCACCATCGATGATGCCTGCGCCTTCCTCGCCCGATTCGAAAACGGTTCCACCGCAATCTTTGAATCAACCCGCTACGCCCGCGGTCACAAAGCTCTCAAGACTTTCGAGATTAACGGGCACGACAAGTCGATCTCGTGGGACCTTCACGACCTCAACCGTCTCGCTTACTTCGACCACGACGTCCCGGGCGAGACCCGCGGCTGGTCCAGCATCCACGTCTCCGACGGCGATCATCCCTACACCGGAAACTGGTGGGTCCCGGGCCTTTGCCTCGGTTACGAACACTCTTTCGTACACGGCGCGGTTGAGTTCATGAAGAGCCTCGATGATCCCTCGGCCGAAAAAGCCTACCCTGATTTCCGCCACGCTCTCGGCACGCAATACGTATGCGACGCGGTTCTCGAGTCAGCCAAGACCGGCCAGTGGGTCGACGTCAAACGGGCTTAAATTTGATTTCGTTGGAGCTTCACAAACTCCGCCAATCCTTCAGGGTTCTTCGTCATGCGAAGAACCCTTTTCTTTTTCCTCTCCCTCGCACTCCTGGCCTCTGGTGCCAAGAAGCCCAACTTCATCATCATCTTCACCGACGACCAGGGCTACGGTGACCTCGGCTGCTTTGGTTCCAAGACCATCAAGACCCCGCACCTCGACCGACTCGCCAAGGAAGGTCGTAAATTCACCAGCTTCATGGTGGCGTCTCCGGTCTGCTCCCCTTCCCGGACCGCGCTTCTCACCGGTTGCTATCCAAAGCGCGTGAGCATGCACAAAGGCGTGCTCTTTCCCGGATCCAAGCACGGGCTTCATCCGAACGAGCACACCATCGCGGACCAACTGAAAAGCGCAGGCTATGCCACCGCCTGCTTTGGAAAATGGCACCTCGGTCACCATCCGGAAACCCTCCCGACCTCCAACGGATTCGATACCTACCTCGGCATCCCCTATTCAAACGACATGAACCATCCGGATAACAAAGGGAAACCGAAGGGCGGTTGGGCCGGGATGGATGAACTTTGGAAAGACCCCAAATCCACCCTCACCAAGTGGAAGACTCCGCTGATGCAGGATGAAAAAATCATCGAGGTTCCCGTCGATCAACGCACCGTGACCCGACGCTACACCGACAAGTCGCTCGAGTTCATCAAGGCCAACAAGGACAAAGCCTTCTTCGTTTATCTGCCCCACTCGATGCCGCACATCCCGCTTTATGTTCCCGATGATGTCCGCGATCCCGACCCCAAGAAGGCCTACATCAATGTCATCGAACACATCGACTCCCAGGTCGGCCGCATTGCCGATTACCTTCGCGAGTCAAAGCTCGATGAAAACACCTACCTCATCTTCACCACCGACAACGGACCCTGGCTTCCCTTCAAACACCACGGCGGATCGGCCGGCCCGCTTCGCGAAGGAAAAGGCACCACATTCGAAGGCGGACAGCGGGTTCCCTGCATCATGTGGGCGCCCGGACGCATCCCGGCTGGCACAACTTGCGACACCCTCTGCGGAACCATCGATCTTCTCCCGACCCTGACCGCGCTGAGCGGCTCCAAACTTCCCGCGGATCGTAAGATCGACGGCCTCGACATCTCCAAACTCCTCATGGGGTCAAACGAAACTCCGCGTAAGGAGTTTCTTCACTACGCGACCAACGGCGACCTTCAGGGTCTCCGCCAGGGCGACTACAAGCTCCTCGTAAGGAAACCTCGCCGTCGCAAAAACCAGCCCGCTGGCAGAGCGCAGACCATGCTCTTCAATCTCAAGGACGATCTGGGCGAACAGAAAAACCTCGCCTCCGAAAAGCCCGAGATGGTCGCCAAGCTCACCAAGCGCATGAAAGAACTCGACGCCGAAATCACCAAGAACCAGCGGCCAGCTTGGCGGAAGGAGTAATCACGCCGGTGACTCCGTTAAAGACCCCCATTCCTGGACAAAAATGAAACCTATCCTCATTTGCTGCTGGGGTGGGGAGGATCTTTTCGAATCAGATGAGGACGAAGGAATGACGCTCACTGCTCGGGCATGCTACCGGGCGGCATGCGAGGCAGTTTCCCTCCTCCGGATTGGGATAAAGAATACGTCGATCTCTGAACCTACACAGGAGGACGGCTGGGCATACTTCAATCTTCCGATCAACGTCGCTTGCACCGTAGTTTGGTTGTTGGTTGATGAAAAAGAACATTTTGCGTTCCAGTTTCGGCCACAAAGAACCGGCTGCCTGGGAGTATTTTTCCGGCGGGCAGGGATCAAAGAACACCTATTCGAAAAAGCACTGAAAGATATCCAAGCAGCAGTCTCGAGTGGGAAGCTCCTACAAAATCAAAAGTGGATATCAGCAGAAGAGTTCGACGAGATTTACTAAGGTTCTGGTGACGAAGAAGAAACC
>JASFWU010000372.1:0-3123 GCA_050049035.1 Akkermansiaceae bacterium
GAATATCGACGCGCTTCGAAAGAGGCACGATGGGACAAAATGTCGAAAGTCTTTCCGAAGATCGGAAAGGCGATCACGATGGCGGTGAAGGACGGCGGGCCAGATCCTGATTCGAATCCCAAGCTGAGACTCCTCATCCAGAATGCCAAGGCAGCGAACATGCCGAAGGACAATGTCGCGGCCGCGATCAAGCGGGCCGAAGGCAAGGATGCGATCGACATCACCGAGATCAACTACGAGGGCAAAGGTCCCCACGGAGTCATGGTCTTTGTGGAGTGCGCCACTGACAACACGAACCGCTCCGTAGCCAACATCAAAACGATCTTCAACAAAGGAGGCGGCCAGATGCTTCCCAGTGGATCGCTCGACTTTCTTTTTGATCGAAAGGCAGTCGTCGAATTTGAGATTCCCGAAGGAAAAGAGATCGATGAGATCGAGCTGGATCTGATCGATCACGGCCTCGAGGAGCTCGAAGTCAACGAGGGCATGGCCTATGCTTACGCCGATTTTACCGATTTCGGAAAGCTGACCTCGGGATTTGAAGAGCTCGGAATCGAGTTCAAGAAAGCCTCGCCCCAGCGCATCCCGTCCAATCCCCAGGATTTCACCGAGGAGCAGATGAACGAAATCGAGGAGCTCATCGACAAGCTGGAAGACGACGAAGATGTCCAGGCCGTGTTCACCAACGTGAACTGATCTGGCTCGCCCTTCCCCACCACGGCGCAATCTCGTTCGGGTTTCGGCTTCCCCTCAATCGGGGAATTCGTATTCTCGAAGAATGCTTCGATGTCTCGCCGGTCTTTTTTGCCTCTCTTGTCTCGTCGCCCCCCCGGTCCTGAATGGGGAGGAAACTCGGTCACCCACTGAGGTGATCGACCTGCTCGAACCCGCGCTCGCCGAGACTTTCGTCCAGCATCTCAACGAGAAAGCCTCTCTCTCGACTTCGTTTCCCGAGGTCTGGACAAGGACCGAGGCCGGAAATCTCCGGGTCACCGGGAAAGGTCTCGGTTATCTCCGAACCCGGGAGAACTTCCGCGACTATCATCTCGTCTGTGAGTATCGCTGGTCCGAGCGGACGTTTTCCGGCCGTGCCGATCGCGCGAGGGACGGTGGAATTCTTCTCCAGATCACAGGAGAAGATGGTGCGTTTCACGGCACCTGGGCGGCCTGCCTCCAGGCGCAGTTGATCGAGGGAGGCTCGGGAGACATGATCGCTCTCCCCACGAAGGCGACACCTTCTCGATTCGAATCGACCGCCAGCCTCCAGGATCTTCCCATCTGGACTCCGGATGGCGAGACGGTCACGTTTCCCCTCGAGGGAAAGAGCGTTGCCCACCTCGGTTGGAGGAACCGCAGCGAGAACTGGAAGGACGTGAAAGGTTTCCGCGGCGAGTTGGATGTGGAGAATCCACCGGGAAACTGGAATCGTCTCGAAGTCATCGCCCATGGCGACACCCTCGAGTATCGCCTCAATGGAGAGGTCGTGAATCGTGCAAATTCCGTTTTCCCAAACTCCGGAGGGATCGGTCTGCAAACCGAGTTCGCCGCCTATGAAATCCGGCGAATGGAGCTGCACCCACTCAACTCCTACAAGGAGAAATGGTCGGAAGCAGTCGCCTCTACGGACATGGGATACAGCATCACCGGCGAGAGCATTCTCCCCCGTGAGCTTCCCCTCTCTCCCACCGAGAGCCAGCGGCTCTGGGAAATCGATGGTGACTACGAGATCGAGCTGGTCGCAGCCGAGCCACTGACCTGTGATCCGGTCGATGTCGTCTGGGATGCCCAGGGGCGAATGTTCGTCGCCGAAATGGGCGACTACCCCCTCCCCGTCGATGAGGGCGACTATCTTTCCCGGATTCGACTGCTCAAGGACCAGAACGGAGATGGAGTCATGGATGAGGCGGTCACCTGGGCTGAGAATCTCGATCATGTCCAGGGCCTGCTTCCGCTCCGTGATGGCATTCTCGCAACGACTCGAACCGCGATCCTGTTTCTGCGCGATACGAATGGCGATGATCGCGCCGACGAGCGAACGGTTCTCTTCGAGAGCAACGAACCTCGACACAATCAGCTCCAGATCTCGAGTCCACGATGGGGTCTCGATCATCACATCTATTTCAGCAACGGACTCGATGGCAAACAGATCTACCCGGCGGATGATCCTGACAAAGTCACCGAGTTCACCCGTCTCAACCTCCGCTACGATCCCCGTAGCGGCGCGATCAAACCTGCCACCGGGGTCGGGCAATATGGAGGCACGATCGACGCCTTTGGCCGTCACTTTTTCTGCAGTAACCGGAACCCCGCCGTCTTTGCCGTGATGCCGCTCGAGGCAGTTCGACGCAACCTGCTTGCCGCCATCCAGGTGGGTCACGAAGACATCCAGCCCCAGGCGGCACCGGTCCGCCCGATCGCCCTCAGTCACACGACCTCTTCGGCCCATGCCGGCACCCATACGGCGGCCTGTGGACTCGGAGTCTACACCGGTGACCTCCTCCCCGACCTCCGGGGAGATCTTTTTGTCTGCGACCCGACAGCCCAGTTGGTGACGCGCAATCATATGGTTCCTGCCGGTGCCAGCTTCGTGGCCGAACGAGTCGGAGACGATCGGGAATTCCTTGCTTCCGGCGACGAGTGGGCGCGCCCAGTCCAGGTTCGCAATGGTCCGGACGGAGCCCTCTACATCGTCGATATGTATCGTCGCTTCATCGATCACTCCCGTTTCTTTCCGGAGGATTTTGCAGAATCCCACTACATGCGGGCAGGGTTTGACCAGGGTCGGATCTGGCGACTCGTTCCGAAAGGAAAAGAGCCCCGCTCGATCGAACCGTTACCGGATTCGAGCCGCGATCTGGTCTCCCTGCTCGATCATCCCAACAACTGGCATCGCACCCACGCCCAGCGGCTTCTCCTTGAACAAGACGAAGAAAAACCTGTCGAGAGCGTCGCAGCCCTGCTCGATCCGGACAAGGGCCCGGAAGTGAACGTGCGAGCCCTCTGGACGCTCGTCGGCTGGGGCGAGTTGACGTCCATGCAAGCCGAGCAGGCTCTCCAATCCGATCATTCCGAAGTTGTTGAGAACGCCGTCCTTGCCATCCACCAGGCCGGGCTCGCCGCGGA
>JASFWU010000373.1:0-3115 GCA_050049035.1 Akkermansiaceae bacterium
TGAATTGGACCCTGGATCGGAGGACGCTCCCGTTGCGTCCGCCTTTTCTCGAGATCTCATGGTCTTGACGAAAGCACGGCTGAGCATCCTGGTCGTGCTGACGGCAATGTTTGGCTACCTTGTCGCCACGAAAACCGGTTCGCCTTTTTCGGTCGCTACTTTCTTCCACCTTTTCCTGGGCACGATTCTGTCAGCGTTTGGCGCAGCCGTTTTCAACCAGCTCATGGAAGTGGATGCAGACGCCCAGATGCGCCGTACTTCGGATCGGCCTCTTCCTGCGAATCGTCTTCCCAAACCGCTGGCATTTATCCTCGGCTGGCTTCTGTGTGCCTTTGGCCTGATTCACCTGGGGATGAAAGTGAACATCATGGCCGCCTCGATGGCCGCGGCGACCCTGCTGACCTATCTTTTCGTTTACACTCCCCTGAAGAGAGTCTCTTCCAGCAACACCATCGTCGGTGCGATCTCCGGAGCGTTTCCGCCTCTGATCGGTTGGGCGGGGGGAGACGGTCCGCTTTGGGGGGGCGGTGCCCTCTTTCTCTTCGGGCTTCTCTTCTTCTGGCAGCTGCCTCATTTCGCTGCCATCAACTGGATGTATCGCGAGGAATACAAGCGCGGTGGATTTGTGATGTGGTCAAACGATGATGAAACCGGTCAGAAGACGGGAAGGATTGCAGTCGTCACCGCGATTTTTACGTTTCTGTTTATCGTCGGATTCCCGCTTCTCTGGGCCGGAATGGCCTGGTGGGGAGCGATTCCCTACGCGTTGCTGGGTGGAATCCTGATCGCCCTTTCGATTCGTTTTTTACGCAGTGGAGATCGGAATCATGCTCGGGCGCTGTTCTTTTTCACTCTCCTGTTCCTGCCTGCGATGATGATCGTATCTTATTTCGTTTGGAGATAGTCATTTCCCCTTTTCATGAGTTCAGAACCCGACCCATCACCCCCCGAATTGAGTCGAAACCAAGTCATCACCTGGTGGAGTTCGATCATTGGAGTTTGCTTAGTGATCGCCTTTGGCTCGATTTTTGTCACCCGAGCGTATCTTGAGCGCCGGAACTATGAAATGGAGAATTGGAGGCCCCCTCATATTGCCCGCTTGGAAACGGATCTCGAGGCGATCAACCGGGACGGGAAAGAAGTTTCTCTCGGCATGTTGCGGGACAAGGTCTACGTCGCCGGATACCAGTATACCGATTGCCCTGCCGGTTGCCTCGGGTTGGCTTCGGTCATGAGATCGCTCCAGGAAGAATTCGGGGATGATCCCCGTTTTCGGTTGGTTTCGATCAGTGTGAATCCGGAGGGGGACACTCCGGAGAAGATGGATGCCTGGGTCAAGGAACACGGAATTGATTCCGAGGACTGGTGGTTCCTTACCGGTGATCCTGAAGCGATCCCGAAATACATGATCTCGAAGTTCAAGTTCTACGGGACAGAGATCAACACCGATCCTGCGGTCATTGCTGCCCAGGGAGAGTTTGCCCACGATCAACGGCTCGCTCTTGTCGATGGCGACGCGAATATCCGAGGATACTATGATGTCCTCAATGTGCAGAATGCCGAATCGGAATACGAGCGTCTGAAGCGAGATCTGAAGATGGTATTGAACCCCGACCTGAAATTATCTGATTTTGCCCCCCCAGAAGCGGACTGATGGACTATTCGATTTTTCCACCGATCAACGCAATGCTCAATGGCACCAGTACGGTGCTGTTGCTTGCCGGGTTTTTCCTGATCAAGTCAGGGAAGAAGGAAGCCCATCAAAAAGTGATGATGGGCGCGCTGACGAGCTCCGCCGTTTTCTTGGTCTGCTATCTTTTCTACCACTACTCGGTAGGGCACACGACTTTCCCCAAGGAATATCCCACCGCGCGGGTCGTTTATCTCTCGATTCTCATCCCGCATATCATCCTGGCAGTGGTCAATGTGCCGCTGATCCTGATGCTCGTGATCGCGGCATTTCGCGGAAAGTTCGAGCGGCACAAGAAACTGGCGCGCTATACTTTTCCCTCCTGGCTTTTTGTCTCGTTCACCGGCGTAATTATTTACTTCATGATCTATGTCTGGTTTCCGCCAGTCGCGACGGCGGAAGATCCGACGGAACCTTCGGCCGCCGTCGAAGTCGAAGGCGTTACGACCGCGTCGCGGGTTACGATCGTCGAGCCGAGCACACGGGCTGGCGACCTGGTTTTTGAGCCGGCCTTTCAAGCCTACAAAGCCGAGGCCGGTCAGAAGATTGTCGAGGTCACGTTCCAGGTCACCAATAACGGGGAGACTCCCCGAAAAGTGAAGGAGCTGATCAGCACTTGCGCCTGTCTTTCTGTCGAGATGGATCAGAATCCCATCCCGCCGAAAGGACAGGCGACAATTACCGGAGTATTTGAAACCGAGAAACTACATGGTCAGTCCGAAAGGAAGATCACGGTGGTCCTGGAGGATCAATCCAAGTCGGTCTTCCTCACCACCCGAATCGAAACAGATCCGCTCTATATCCTGAAGGAACCGATGACGACCTGGAAGGTGGGCGGAAAAGCCGACCCGAAAACGGTCGAGTTCCGGGTTCAGAGAAAGAAGCCGATCCGTGTTCTTAGTGCAGAAAGCAAGAGGGACGAAGTCACCGCCGAAGTTATCACCATCGAAGAGGGGCGGGCCTATGATATTGTTCTGAAACCGGATTCGACAGACTCCAGTCTCCTCGGAATTGTCCGCATCACTACGGACTGCGAGATCGAATCCTATGCTCGACCCCTGGCCTATTTCTCGATTCAATAGGGTATATGTCTTTGCGGAACCAACTGGGAATCCTGCTGGGGGTCGCCCTGCTCGCCTCCGCGGCTTCCGCGGTGTTTCATCCGAAGCGACCGGCTTGGTTCTTCGTGGAGAGTCCGGAAGTCCTTCGGTGGCAGATCGATGTCGAAAAGGCAAGAGCGCTCCTCGCCAGTGATGAGGTTCTTCTCGTCGACGCTCGTTCGCGATCCAAATACGAAGAGGGTCATCTCCCCGAAGCGATCCTATTGAACCAGCAGGAATGGGGGGACCTCATGTTCCAGCATATGGATCGGCTTCAGGATGCGATGAGACAGACGGTGATCGTTTACTGTGATGGAAACGATTG
>JASFWU010000374.1:0-3110 GCA_050049035.1 Akkermansiaceae bacterium
GTCGCCGCTGAGAAGCTCGGCGAAGTAGTGCTCCGAATAGTATTCGCGGTGGTTGGTGAGGCCGTGAAGCATTTTGAAGGATGAGGGAGGAGGGATGAAGGGATGAAACTAGGGCTTTTTGGTCCTGGCTTTGGTCTTTTTGACGATGGTGGTGAGGATGGCGATGAGTTGGTTGGTTTCGTCCAGGAGGGCTGCCATTTTAGGCTCTGGGACGATGCCGGATGCTACGAGGAGGTCGAGCCAGTAGTCGGTTTCGTCTAATTCCTTCAGGCAGTCTCCGAGTTTGGCGATGAACTCGGCATCCGAGCGACCCCGGACTGCTTCGCGGTGATTGGCACCGACCGATGTTCCCGAGCGCAGGACCTGCTTTCCAAGGACTTGCGCCTCCGTCGATTTTGGAAGGGACCGATACATCGAGATCATCCGCAGAGCGAACTCGCGGAGACGGTGTCGAAGATCTTGGGGGGCTTCCTCCTTCATCATTCAGGATTCATGATTGCGTGACCCGTGTTGTGGTGTGGGTGGAGCGGACGACTTGAAGGGAATCGCCTGCGGCGATGGTTTTTTCGATGAAGTCGAGGAAGCCTCCATCTGGTTGAACCGGGATGACGTCGAAAGGGATGAGAATGCCGGGATCGAGGGGCGAGCGGACGACGTTTTTGTCGTGGGCGTCGAAGATGCCGAGATTGTCTTCCGTGCGGTAGTAGGCCGCTTTAGTAATGGTTTGGAAGCCCAAGGAGGAGAACCAGTCATCGATCTCGGTTTGGGTGACGGGGATGATCTCGAGGCGGGGCTGGGAGATGCAGATGGCGAGATCGTTTTCCTGAACCACGATCCCTTCGAGCCGATTGAGTCCCGGGGTGATGAGATTCTGAAGGCGCAGGCGTTCGAGGTATTGCCAGGGAGTGGCTTCCCAGAGGTGAAAGCGGCGGGCTTCTTCGCCTGTGGGCACCAGAGCCAGGTCGATGCCGGGGGAGAGTCCGAAGACGCCGTCGCGGGTGACTTTGACACACCTGCCTTCTTCCTCATCGAGAAAGTAGTCGTGTTCCTGGCCTCCTCTCTGCAAGCGGGGAAGAATCGATTCTGGGTCTAAGTTGAGACCCAGACTTTTTGCCCATTCTTGAAGTGGGCTTTTTTGGCAGGTCGTGTTGGCTTGCCAGTATGCTCCGCTACTTTTTGATAAAACTCGGCAGAGGTGATCGAGCGCTGCGACGATACGATCTTCTCCATCATCTCGCGGGAGATGAGAGGCTGAATCGGTCTCGTCTGTCGGCTCATGCTTCATGAGGATATCCCAAATATCGTGGTTTGGAAAGGTGCAATCATCACTCAATCAGGTTGGTTAAAGTTGCCAAAAACTGCGAAGAGGCGGATGGAGGGGGCGTCTTCGGTTTCCATGGTTTCGGTGATCCAGTCCTTGTATTCGTCGTGTTTGCGTTGGATTTCCCTCTGTTCGCGTTCCTTTTTCTGCCGCCGGTATTCTTTGGTAGAGGCGAGGCCTTTCTCGAGGGATTGGGTGAATTCCATTTCGAGCTGCCCGGTGCGGGTGTCAAGGAAGGCTTTGAGCTTGTCGAGTTGGCGTTGGAGTTCCGGTTCGTTCTGACGACGGAACTGGTCGCGGGCTTCCGAGAGATGGATCTGGAGGCAGTCCACGGTCTCGGGGAAAAGGGCCTCAACGGCTTCAAAGTCGATGTCGAGATCGGGGGGATTGGGATGGTCTTCTGAAAAGCGGGTGTGCTCGAGGACTTGTTCGAGGTTGAGAGTCTCCTGCAACTGACCGTGAAGAAAGCGGACGCCATACCAGCGCTGGATGAGAGGGTGTCCCTTGCGGTTGGGGATGATGCCGGTGCCCAGGACAATGCGCTCACCTGGGCTGAGGTGGGTGAGGTGGACGCAGGCGGCTTGGTTGCGGCCAAACTGGCTGAGGAGCTTGTCCTGCATCCAGCGGAGGGCGGGGTGTTGTTCCCATAGGAGGTGGAGATTTGGCCAGAGGCCTTCCTCGGAGCGGCAGCGGATGATCTCCTTGTTGATGGCGTCCCGGTCGGTGGTGAGGGCGATCAGGCCGGTTTCCTCGTCCAGGATTTCCCGGGGACATTTTTTGAGCCGACGGGCAAGGTCTTTGGGGACGTTGAAGGTGAGTTGGTGGCTTTGGTCATCGCTATCGATGGAAAGCGGGATGCCTTTAGCCCGGAGAGTTTCAAGGCCTTCCCGGGCCCAGTGGTAATCGCTTTGGTAAAGGGATAGGGTCTCGGTCGTTGGGGGAGGATTATCATCTTCCTTGGCTTCACTGTCTCCTCCGGGAGGACGGGCATTGAGAAAGTCGTCGAACCAGTCATTGCTCTCCGAAGAGGAAGCGAAGGTTTCTTCAAGGGCAGCCTCGGGATCGGATTCATTGGACTCAATCGCCCTCGCGACGGCAATTTCTTCTTCCTCGGTCGTGTGGAGTCCGGTGAATTCGGAGGGATCGCCGATGTTGCGCTGCACTTCGGTGTCCTTTTCAATGAGGAGCTCAAGGATGCGCTGGTCGCCCCGGATGCGGGGATTGCTGCTTTCGGTGAGGGGGTAGTAGATCTCGGGTTGCTGGGTTTGACCGTAGCGGTCGATTCGTCCGTTGCGCTGTTGGAAGATCAGGAGGGACCAGGGGATGTCGAAGTGAATGAGGCGGTGGGCCTGGTGGTGGAGGTTGATTCCTTCGGAAGCGACATCCGAGGCGATGAGGAGGCGAACGGGATTGTCGGCGGACCCGAAGGCTTCCACGACGTCCTGTTGTTCAAGGTCACCGAGCCCACCGTGCAAGGTGCGAACCTGCTTGTCCTTGAGTTTGAGGGCAGGGGGAAGGTAGGCGGCAAGGAACTCCATGGTATCGATCCGCTCGGTAAAGATGACGAGGCGGTCGTTTGTTTCCCGGGGATTCCAGCCGATGGAGGCCGGGGACGATTTCCCAAGGAGGTCGAG
Organism: Akkermansiaceae bacterium; assembly: GCA_050049035.1. Classification (GTDB taxonomy): domain Bacteria; phylum Verrucomicrobiota; class Verrucomicrobiia; order Verrucomicrobiales; family Akkermansiaceae; genus SW10. Next base: position 2,956 of record JASFWU010000374.1, read on the forward strand.
GAGGTTTTGGAATTTGGAAAACTGGTCGGGCGTGATGGCCACGACGGTTTCCAGAAGGGATTCGAGTTCCGCGATGTCGGAGCGTGCTTCGGGTTCTTCTCGGTTGGAGAGGCGTTTGATGCGCTCGCGGATGGTGGAGGCGCAAGCTGCCGGAC
>JASFWU010000375.1:0-3104 GCA_050049035.1 Akkermansiaceae bacterium
TCTGAAACCCGGAATCAAGATCGTTGACCTGCGTGGAAACGTTCCCACCCGTGTTCGCAAGGCTGCTCTGGATGCAGATTATGATGGTATCATCCTAGCCGTGGCCGGCCTTACTCGGTTGGGGTATCCCGTCGAAGGAATGTTTGAGATCGAGCGCCATCCTCTCTTTGCCGATTGTCTCCCCGAGGCTGAGTTTTTTCCCGCGGCCGGGCAGGGAGCGGTGGGTTTGGAGATTCGCCGGGGCGATGAAGAAACCGGAAAGATCATCGACGCCTTGAATCACTCGGATACCTGGCATCGCATCAGTGCCGAGAGAGAGTTTTTGCGTCTCCTTGATGCCGGATGTTCCACCCCGATTGGAGTGTGGTCCCGACTCACCGGAGAGCATCTTGAGATGGGGGCCCGGGTTTTTCCAGATGGAGAAGGAATGCCTCAAAAGGCGGCTGCCGACGGGGTGGTGCCGCTTGAGGTGGCGAAGCAACTTTTTGATAACTTGAAATGATGAAGCAGGGGATTTGTTACTTGGTGGGTGCCGGTCCGGGAGATCTCGGATTGGTCACCCTGAAGGCGAAGGAGTGTATCGAGACCTGTGATGTCTTGGTTTATGATGCGCTCTCGAGTGCCGAGCTGGTGAGTTGGGCCAAGAAGGGATGCGAGCTGATCTTTGCCGGAAAGCGCGCAGCGGACCACGCCATCCCGCAGGACCAGATCAATGCCATCATTGTCGAGAAGACTCTCGAGGGGAAAACAGTGACACGATTGAAGGGAGGAGATCCCATGATCTTTGGACGCGGGGGAGAGGAAGCGGCCGAGCTGGCAGAAGCGGGCGTGCTTTTTGAAATCGTCCCGGGAATTTCTTCCACCATTGCGGGACCGGCTTATGCGGGAATCCCGGTCACTCATCGGGATCATTGTTCCCAGCTGACCATTTTTACAGGCCACGAAGATCCGACCAAAGGCGAGACTTCGCTCGACTTCGAGCAGTTAGCCAACACGCCGGGGACCAAAGTGTTTGTGATGGGAGTGTCCCGCTTGCGCGGGATTTGCGAGGAGTTTGTCAAAGGTGGGGCTAACCCCGAAACTCCGATTGCATTGACCCGTTGGGCCACCACCGGCAAGCATCGTACGGTCCAAGGAACTCTTTCGACGATCGCCGATATCGTTGAAGAGCAAAAGTTCAAGTCGCCCGCAGTGGCCGTCATTGGTGACGTCGTTCGTGAAAGGGAAAAGATCAATTGGTTCGAAACCAAGCCGCTTTTTGGAAAGCGCATTGTCGTGACCCGCACCCGGGAACAAGCCGGTGCCCTCAGCAAACGGCTGGGCCAATTGGGAGCGGATGTGATCGAGTTGCCGACCATTCGTATCGAGGCCCCTCAGGACAAACGGAACTTTGCCGAGTCGGTGGCCGAGGCCCACACCTATGATTGGTTGATCTTCACCAGTCCCAATGGGGTCGAGCGTTTCTTCGATGCCTTTTATGCGACGTACGAAGATGCTCGTAGTTTGGGGGGATGCCGAATTGCCGCGATCGGTCCAAGTACCGAAAAGAAGATCCGCGAGTATCGATTCGCGGTTGACCTGTTACCTGAGAAGTTTGTTGCGGAAGGCCTGCTTGAGGCGTTCAAGAACGAAAGCATCGAACACCAAAAGGTGCTTTGGGTGAAAGCGGAGGAGACCCGGAATGTGGTTTATGACGGGTTGGTGGAGCAAGGTGCTATCGTCGACACCTGCCTCGCTTACCGCACCGTTCCGGAGACCAGCGATCCGACCGGCGCGGCAGAGCAACTCGAGAAAGAAGGGGCCGACATGATCACCTTCACCAGCGGTTCCACCGTGGAGAACTTCTTCAAGATGGGCCTCGATTGGCCGGAGGAGTGCGAGGCCGCCTGTATTGGACCGGTCACCGCCAAGACCTTCCGGTCGGAGTGTGAGGCATCAATGATCGAATCCGAAAAACACGACATCGAAGGTCTCGTTGCCACGATCGTGGCGCATTACCAAGCCGACTAGGCGAGGGTTTTCAGGATCGCTTCATGGACCTCCTCGGGCGACTGCCCGGCGTCCACCCGATGGACGAACGGGTCATCAAGAGCCGCGAAAATATCGTGGCACTTTTGCAAGGATTCCCGTTGTTCAAATTCGTTCGCTTCACCATCGCGAATGCCAATTCGTGAGAGCGCCGTGTCGAGGTCGACTTCCAGAATGAAGACAAAGTCAGGCGTTGGCGCGAATTCCTCGTTGAGCTTGCGGATCTCGCTGGGATCAAATCCCCGGCAACCCTGGTAGGCCATCGTTGAGAAGTAATAGCGGTCGAGAATCACGGTTGCTCCTCGGGCAAGTGTCGGCTCGATGAGATTTTCGACGTGCTCGCGACGATCGAGATGGAAGAGGTCGAGTTCTTCCTGAGGCGAAAGTCGACCTGAATCCGCCGACTGTCTTAGCTTGGTGCCAATCGGGCCATCGGTGGGTTCCTTGGAGGTGATGACTTCCTTGCCTTGTTTTCGAAGTGCCTCGGCCAACATGCGCACCTGGGTTGATTTTCCAGTGCCGTCGATGCCTTCGAAAACGATGAACATGGAGGGGGTTATTGGTTACTTGGGATTGGTGATTGGGTTAAGCGATTTGTTGGCGGCAACTTCACGGCACTCAAGAGGCTCTTGCACGCAAAGTTGTTGAGAAACCAAAGAAAGGAGTGGCACGCCCATCAGGACTCGAACCTGAAACCCCCGCATTAGAAGTGCGATGCTCTATCCAGTTGAGCTATGGGCGCTGCTTGGGAGGGTTCTTAGCGAGGGCTTGGGCCTCCGACAAGCTGGATGCGTCACAAGGTGGTAGATTTTTTGCGACCTCGTCCAGTGATGGAATGAACAGGGCTTCTTCTTCGATCTGCTTTTGATCCGGCGGGAAGTCATCGGATGGGAGACTGGACTCGGCGAGGTGAAAACAAGCCCAGGCCCGCCAGCTCCGGAGTTCGGCATGCTCACCGGACATTCGCGAGGCGAGGTGCTGGAAATGCCGGACCGGGTTGCCCAGGAACCTGTCGTTTGGCCGATTGATGAGAAACCAGACCAGGGCCGGGTAGGACGCCGGAGAGGAAGGAACAA
>JASFWU010000067.1:0-10246 GCA_050049035.1 Akkermansiaceae bacterium
GTGGTCCGGCGACTCCTTCATCTTTTTGGGCCTGGTTCCTCTTCTTCTCATCGCCACCGTGATTGCCTCCCGGAGCGAAAGCACGGTAGCCCTTCTGGTCTCGCTGGGATTTGTCGGTTTCATCATCGCTCTCATTTTCCTTTGGTTCAGTGCACCCGATCTCGCCCTGACCCAGTTGATGGCGGAAACCCTTATCCTGTTCCTGCTGGCCGGAGCACTCGCAAAAGTCAAACGGCAGGAGAAAAGCGAACCGGCGCGACTGCGTCTCATCGTAGCCGTGATTGGAGGGATTCTAACCGCCGCCCTCATTTTAAAATCAATGACCCTCGAGTGGGATCACCCGGTTTCCGGGTTTCACCTTCGCGAAAGCAAACCAGCCGCCTTTGGAGCGAATGTGGTCAATGTCATCCTTGTTGATTTCCGGGCCATCGACACCTTTGGGGAGATCATTGTTCTGGCGATTGCCGCAATGGGGGCCAATGCCGCGCTCGGGGCTGCGAGACGCCGGGCTCCGCTTCCCGATGCCGAGTATTCCTCGCTTCTGACCACCGGTTCACAGCTTCTCCTTTACTTCCTCGTTCCGGCCATTGTCTGGATTTTTTGGAGGGGACACAATGCCCCCGGCGGTGGCTTTATCGCCGCTCTTCTGGCGGCAGCCGGGATTGGAATGAATCTGCTTGCCTCGAGGCCGCGTTACACCCCCGCCTTCATGCGAAAGGTCTCCCGACACTTTCTCATCCTGGGTCTGATGATCGCCACCATTGCGACCATCCTTCCGCTCCTTTCCGGAAAATCATTCCTCACCGGGCTCTGGATCCACTTCGGCGATCTCCACCTCGGCACACCCCTGATTTTCGATCTCGGTGTCTTCCTCACCGTTCTCGGTTTCTGCATGAACTATCTTCGTCACTTCCACCAACGCACTGCCTAACCATGGAACTTCTTCTTGCCATCACCATCGGTGTTCTTGTCGCCGCCGGGATTTACCGCCTCCTGGGAGGTTGCAAGGTCGACCTGATCATCGGGCTCATCCTTCTCAGTCAGTCCGCCAATCTCATCATCTTGGCATCGGGTGGTCTAAAATCAAACGCCGCTCCTTTGGTCACCGATGACAGTGATCTCTCGAAGCTCGCCGATCCTCTCCCGCAAGCTCTCGTACTGACGGCCATCGTGATTGGCTTTGGCATCCTGGCCTTTCTCCTGACCCTTCTGATCCGCTCTTCAAAATGACACCCGACTTGCTCATCGCTTCCTGTCTCCTGCTCCCCGTTATTGGGGCCGTTGGAAGCATGGCCTGCCGGGGGCACCACCTCCCGGTGTTGCTTGGTGCCTTGGGCACCCTGGCGGTGGCAGTCTCACTGACCATCCGGACCTCGGATGGATCCGTCTTCGCCTTGCATATGGGAAGCTGGCCGGCCCCTTACGGCGTGGTGCTGGTCATCGATGCCTTCTCCGCGTTGATGCTCTCGGTTTGCTCCCTCGTGCTCGTGGCTTCCATTGTTTTTTCCCAGGCCTCCCTGCCGGTCCGGTATCGACGACGTCACCTTTACCCGCTCCTCAGCACCCTCGGTCTTGGGGCAAATGGTGCTTTTTTGACCGGAGACCTGTTTAATCTCTACGTTTGGTTTGAAGTCCTTCTCCTTTCCTCCTTCGCGATCATGGCCATCGTTCCCGGTGTCGAAGCACGCAAGGCCACATGGCGATATGTCGTTATCAACCTGGTGGCGTCCCTGCTCTTTCTCGTGGCTGCCGGATTGATCTACGGGAAAACGGGCACCTTGAATTTTGCCGATCTGAACCGCCTTTTTCAGGAGACTCCCAAGTCATTCCTGATTGAAAGCTCCACCGCCATCCTCTTCGGAGCTTTTGGAATCAAAGCGGCTCTCATCCCTCTCGCCTTCTGGCTTCCCAAGGCCTATCCGCAACTTCCACCGGCCCTGTCCGCTCTCTTCGCGGCCCTTCTCACCAAAATCGGCCTTTATGCACTCTTCCGGGTTTTCGGAATGATCCTCGTGGTCAACGGGTCCTTTCCGCACCGCGACCTTCTCTTCTGGCTTGCTGTGATCACCATGACGGGCGGAGTCCTCGGCGCGGTTGCCCAGAATGACATGCGGCGCATTCTCTCCTTTCACATCATCAGCCAGGTCGGTTACATGGCTCTCGCCCTCGCCCTCTTTTCCCCGCTCGCTCTCGCCGGCGGCATCTTCTACCTCGTCCATCACATTGTCGTTAAAGGTAACCTCTTCCTGGTTGCCGGATTGGTGGAACAACACACGGGAAGCAGCCAACTCGATCGGACCAAGGGCATTGTGCAAAGCTCACCGGCCATTGCCCTCCTTTTTGCGATTCCTGCTCTTTCTCTCGCCGGCCTTCCCCCGCTTTCAGGCTTCTTCGCCAAGTTCTCGCTTTTACAAGCCTCTCTTTCCGAGGCGGACTGGATTGCGGCCATCAGCATCGTCGGCGTAGGGCTCCTGACCATCTTCTCAATGCTCAAGATCTGGTCCGCGATCTTCTGGGGAGAACCGGTGGGGGAAACCCAACCGGTCAAACGGGTCAACCTCCTCACTTCCGCATCGCTGGCCATTGTGACAGTCTTTCTGGGGCTGGCCAGCGGTCCCATTTTCAAACTCGCTGAAACCGCCGCCAAGGGCCTCACCTCGCCGGAAGCTTATCACGATGCCGTGCTTGGCTCCGGCAACCCCGACCAACCGTGAAACTAATCCTGCTCTTCCCCTTCATTTATCTCTGGGACATCCTGCTCGGAGCCCTGCGGGTGGCCCGGGATGTTCTTTCAACCCGACCCGATCTTCATCCCGTCATCCTCCGGGTTCCGGTCACCTTGACCTCACCAACCAAGCGATTCCTCCTCGCCAACCTCATCAGCATGACACCGGGAACCGTTTCGGTGGCCGAGGAAGACGAAGGCCGGACTCTCGTCGTGCACTCACTCTACGGAGCGCAGAATCCCGACGAAGTGATCCGCGATATTCAGAAAAACTACGAAGCCTTTCTCTCCCGACTTCCCTGAACCATGCTCACGACCGCCACCATCATTTTAGGACTGAGTGTCCTCATCACCCTGGCCACCCTTCGCAGCCCGGCTTTTGTGAATTCAAAACCCGACAAGATCATTGTCGTGGATGTCCTCACTTTCCAGGTCCTCGGGCTTTGTCTCCTCCTGGCATTTCACGAGAACAATCCCCAGCCCCTGCAGTTTGGTCTCCTTGTCGCCATGTTGGGCTTTCTCTCCACCATCGTTCTCTCCCGCTTCATCGTCCCCCCCAAGTCATGATCACCGACCTACTCTCCCTGCTCGGCAGCCTTTGCTTCCTGATCGCCTCCATCGGTCTGATACGGATGCCCGACTCCATCGCTCGCATCCACGCGGCCACCAAGGCATCCTCTCTTGGAGTGATTTTTTTTACGATCGCTGCCGCGGTCAAATTCCCCTCTCCGGGAAATCTATTCCTGAGCGCTTTGATTCTGATCCTGGTGCTCTTGACCGCCCCGATGGCCTGCCAGGCAATTGCCTCCCGCCTCATTCCTCCGTCAAAGCGGGGTGAAGGCGAGAAACCCACTCTTTGATTCACGAATTAATTTGCGTGTTTTAATTTTCGCGCTACGATCTGCCGAGCGCAACTAGAATGAGCTACATCGATCTCAGCAAGCACATCGTCACCCTGGCGAACCTGCCAAAGTGCCCTGACCCAATGGTGAGTGCTTACTTTGATCTTGCCCAAACTTTCGAGAAGCTGGACGACCAGTTCACCCGCTGGGTGGAAATCGCCATCCCGGCGTTTGAGGGAAAAACCCGGGAGCAGTTCATCACCGCCTCGGATCGCATCAAAAAGTGGCTTCTCAACAACAACGATACCGGAAGAAGTGCGGCCGTATTCTCACGAGCCGGAAGCCCCGACTTTTTTCTACCGCTCACTTTTCAGGTCCCTCTGCAGACCTATTTCAAAGCGGACCTTCTCCCGGCCATTTTCCCTCTGGTGGAAATCAAGGATCGCTTCAACCGCTTCGTCGTGGTTCTGGCGAACCGGGATACCGCCAGAATCATCGAGATGAACCTCGGTGAAACCTCACTCGAGCTCCTTGCCGAGCGTCCCGAAGCCATCGACCGGCATGGTCGCGAATGGACCCGCGAGCACTACAACAGCCAGATCCGCGAGCGGAATGAAAAGTTTGTCAGCGAACAGGTTGAGATCGTCGAACGTCTCATGAGCAAGCGGGGGCATAATGCCCTCATTCTCGTCGGCGAGCCCCAACACACCGATCGTCTCAAGAACGCTCTTCCGACTCATCTCTCGGACAAGGTCGTCGACCACATCCGCACCGGTTTCACCGACCAACGGATTGGGGCCATTTTGGAAGACGTGATCGAGAGTTATCTCAAAGTCGAAGACGATGAATCCGAAACCGCGGTGAAACGTCTCTTCCGGTCTTACGGCACCCACCAGCTAGGGATCTTCGGAATCGCCGCTTCCGCCCTTGCCCTTCAAAACGACCAGGTCGAAGAACTCATCATTTCCAGCAGTCTTCGTCACAACGAACGGGAGGTTCTCGTCCGTGTGGTAAGCCAGCACAATGTCCCCATTGAAACCGTCCGTGAATCCGAACGACTCGACCGTCAGGGAGGGGTTGGAGCCATTCTTCGTTACTCGACAGTGGCAAAGGAACTCGGAATCTAAACCAGCACAAACACCCGCAATCGTCATGAAGCAAAATCCAGATTCAGTTCCCGATTCCCCCACCAAATCCCCCGATTCAAAACCACCCCATTGGACCTTCCTCACCAATCATTTTCATGTGATTGTCAGTCTATCGCGTGACCCCTACTCCCGCATTCGCGACCTTTCCGATGAAGTGGGCATCACGCAACGGGCGGTTCAGCGCATCCTTGCGGAGTTGATCGAGGACAAGGTCCTCAAGGTCAAAAAAGAAGGACGTCGCAACCACTACACCATTAACCGCCGCAAGCGTCTTCGCCACAAGCTGGAGCACCAGCACTCGATCGGCGACCTGCTCGACATCCTGAGCTAGCCCCGCAGAATCGCCAAAGGCGGTCGGCGGAACATCCCGCGACTCACCCACATCCCTACGAGAACCGACACTCCGGTCGCCACTGCAAAGGCAATGGCAAGGAGAGAAAAGTCGGGCCACGGCGGAGCGTCAAAGACGAAAAACGCCAGCGCGCCATTTGCCAAAACCGCGAGGAGCACTCCGGTGAGCGCGGAAAGAAAACCCAGAACGGAATACTCGACCGTCAGAATGGTGCGGACCTGCCCGGCTGACGCACCCAGGGTTCGCAACAAGACGCTCTCCCGCTGCCTCACTTCCTTGCCGTTCAACAGCGTTCCCATCAGAATGGGTAGACCGGCAAGCAAGGTAAAGCCGGCCAGGACGGACACGATGAGCGAGATCTTTTCGAGAAGGTCGCACACCGCCTCAAGAATAGCGGTCAAATCAATCGCGGTCACATTGGCAAAGTCGCCGGCCAGCTTTCGCTGCAAGCGACCGGAAGATTCGGGGTCCGGTGTCCGGGTCGTCACCACATAAAAGCCCGGCGCCTCCTCCAGCACTCCCGGAGGGAAGACCATAAAGAAGTTGAGGTTGAACTTGCTCCAATCAACCCGGCGAATGCTTGTCACCTTGGTGGTGATCGGAATTCCCTGCACATCCATGACGATCTCGTCGCCAATCCCAACCTTCATGTCTTTGGCAACTTTCTCCTCGAGTGACAAAGGCACCACGCCTGCCGGGTCTGCCTCTTCTGTGGCAAAAGTCCCCTCGATCACTTCCTCGGTCGCATTCAACTCTCCGCGGTAAGTCGATCGGAACTCGCGACGCTCCACCCACTTCGGGACATCAGTCAAATCACTCACTGGAATTCCGCGAATCGACTGCACCCGCATCGTGACCATCGGGGTGCTTTCCAAAACCGGAAGGTCTTCCCCTTCCACGGTGGAACGAACGCCATCGACCTGGTCGGCCTGCACATCAATCAGATAAAGGTTCGGACTATCGGCCGACCGCTGCAAGCTCAGCTGATCGTTTAACAAGGCCCCTGCCGAGAGAACGGTTACGAGCAGGAAGGTTCCCAGGCCCGGCGAAAGCAAGAAGAGCAGTGTCTGGTTCCCCGGACGATGAAGATTGGAAACTCCCTGTCTCAAGACGTAGGGCCAACGTCGGTTGACAATCTTTCGGGTAAGAAACATCAGCAGCTTTGCCGTTCCAGCCAAGGTCAGGAAAGCCACCAACATTCCTGCCACCATTCCGGTCGCGCGGCCCCACGATGGATCATTGCCATAGGCCACCGCAGTCAAGAGGGCAGAAAGCAAGACTCCTGCAATCAAGGTCGTGACCCAACTTCCTTTGGCGCTTTCGCCGTTTCTCAATGTGCGTGCGGGGGGAATGCGTAAGACCCGCAACAAGGGCAGGAGAGCGAATCCGCAACAAACCGCGAAGCCCGTCGCGGTCGTTCGTGCCGCCACCCACCACTCCGGAGTCGGCGTCACCGACACCGGCAACTCGTCCCCCAGCCAATGAAGCAGGCCCAACTGCATCAAGATCCCAACGCCACATCCCGCCAATGCTCCCAACAACCCCAGAGCGGCTGCTTGCACAAAAAACACTGCAAAGGCGACCTGTCCCGGGCACCCCAGGCATCGCAAGACCGCCACCGAATCCATCCGTCGGGCAATGTGGGTCTGCACCGCGCCCGCCACTCCGATCGCTCCCAGAACCAAGGAGGCCAGGGCAATCAAGGAGAGAAACTGCTGAAAACGATCCAGCGCTTTCCCGATGCTTTCCTGTCGATCCTCGGGCGTTTCCAATCGCCACCGCCGCTTTGGGAAGAGATCATTGACCGTTTCCTTCAACTCACTCCCGATGGTCCGGCCCGCCATTTTGAGGTGCACCTGATGTCGGGCCATGCTGTTGGTTCCGAGCAACTCCGTCGATTCAAGATCCGGAAGGCGCACATAGGCTTCGGGAGCAAAGCCACTGAATCGGCTCCCTTGAGGCGCAGCTTCTTCAATCACGCCCCGAACAACAAACGACTGTCCGCCAAGCTCCACTTCATCACCCACTTTTAAGGCAAACTGATCAAAGACCGCCGGGTCCATGACCACACCTCCGTCGTCCTGCAAAGCCTGCCACGCTCCGGCAGGGTCGGTCGTGATCTTCCCATAAAAGGGAAAGCCACCGTCAAATCCCCTCACCTGCATCATGCGCGCTCCCGCTTCACGAGGAAAACTGATCATCGAAGGAAAGGAGACTTCCCGTCCCAGCTCTTCGGACATCTCGGCGAGTTTCTCGCGATCGACTTCCGCGAAGGCTCGTCTTGAAGAGACCCTCAGGTCGGAACCAAGAAGCGATTTGGCTTCGGAATCGATGCCACGTTGCACGCTCGCCTTGAGAGAATGAATGGCCGTCAAGGCCGCCACCCCCGAGACGATGGCGAGGGAAAAGACGATGAGACGCAATCGCTGCGAGCGGCTGTCGCGCCACGCCATGCGCCAAACCCACGGATGGAACAGGGCTGGCAGCAAAGCTCGCGGCATCCGCTTTGGTTTACTCGCCTCCATCGACTTCTTCCGAAATGATCTTTCCTCCGCCCATCGTCACCACGCGCCGCGCCTTGGCGGCAAGCGCCGGATCATGAGTCACCAAAACCAAGGCCGTCCCCGCCTCGCGATTCAATCGCAAGAGCATCTCAACGATGGGACCGCTCGTTCCGGCGTCCAGATTTCCGGTTGGTTCATCGGCAAAAAGAATCTTGGGCCGATGAATGAAGGCCCGCGCCAAGGCAACCCGTTGCTGCTCCCCGCCCGAGAGTTGCAACGGGTAATGGTTCAAACGATCCGCGAGACCCACTTCACTCAGAAGCTCCTCGGCCTCCTTCTGTCGTCCCCGCTCTCCCCGCAGTTCGAGCGGGACGAGGACATTCTCCACTGCGGTCAAGGTCGGGATGAGCTGGAAACTCTGAAAGACAAAACCCACCACGCGATTGCGCAAAGCGGCTCGTTCATCCTGACTCAGTCGGCTCATGGGGACTCCATCCAACTCGACCTCGCCTGCACTTGCTTCGTCGAGGCCTGCACACAGCCCCAACAAGGTCGTCTTGCCGCTTCCGGACGGCCCGACGATGGCAAGGGTGTCTTCCTCATCCAGACTGAGATCCACTCCGTCGAGAACAGTCAGCTCGCGGTCCGGGGTCTGGTAACGCTTGGTCAATCCCCGGACCTCGAGGATGGCTCGTTTGACATCGTCCGATGTCGTTTCTAAATTCCGGGGCGATGCGGAGGTCATATCTACTCAAAGTCTTTCTCGGTCTCATCTTTTCGACCGTCGGCGCACTATCCGACGAACCTTCGTCGATTGCAAATGATACCACCAAACGCGTCATTGTTCTTGGAGACAGCATCACCGCCGGTTACGGCCTGAAACCGAGCCAAGCCTACCCTGCTTTGCTACAGAAAAAGATCACTGCGTCCAAACTCCCCTACACCGTGACCAATGCGGGGGTCAGCGGAGATACCACCGCAGGAGGACTGCGTCGGATCAACTGGGCACTCGCCCGCGGCGGTGACGTCCTGATCATCGCGTTGGGTGGAAACGACGGACTTCGCGGCATTCCCCCGGCGGAAACCAAAAAGAACCTCCTTGGCATCATCGCAAAGGCCCGGACCAAGAATCCCAAGATCAAGATCGTGGTCGCCGGAATGCAAATGCCCGCAAACATGGGCCCGAAGTTCACCACCGGCTTCAAAGAGGTGTTTCCGGACGTGAGCAAGGAAACGAAAACAACACTCTTGCCCTTTCTTCTCGAAGGGGTTGGTGGAAGCGAGGAACTCAACCAACCTGACGGCATTCATCCGACATCCGAAGGCCAGGCCAAGATTGCCGACCACGTCTGGAAGACTCTCAAACCGGTGCTTTCTGAGGGAGAGGAATCAAACACAGAATGATGTCACCTCCTTCTTCCTTTAAGTTATTGATCCGATGGAGATCCCTGCTGAACTCCGCGCATGGATGATTCACTTGCCGGGAAAGGACTGGGACTGCCGGTTCCGGTCCTGCTAACCGTCTTTACCGTTTCCGGGATTTGCGCCCTGCTTTACCAACTCATTTGGCAGCGCGCCTTGCTCTTGATTTACGGAAGCAACATCGAGTCGGTCACCATGGTGGTGTCGGCCTTCATGCTGGGACTTGGACTTGGGAGCTTGCTTGGTGGAGCGATTTCAAAGCGTCCGGGCGTTCCCCTGCTTTTTCTTTTTGGGTGCGTGGAAATTCTGATCGGGTCCTACGGAGCAATCTCCCTAAGCCTTTTTGAGGCGGTCGGGAATGCCACCGGCACCGGAAGCACCCTTTCGACCGGACTCCTTTGCTTTACTCTGGTTCTTGTCCCTACTCTTCTAATGGGAAGCACGCTGCCGCTCCTCGTGGCTCACTACGTCAATGCCTCCGGGAATGTCGGCTACTCGGTCAGTATGCTCTATTTCGTCAATACCCTCGGAGCAGGACTCGGAGCCTTCCTTGCTGCCATTTTGATCCTGGGAGCTCTTGGGCTCAAAGCGTCGATCATCCTTGCGGTTTGCCTCAACATTTTTGCCGGAGTGACCATTCTCTACTTTTGGAAGAAAGGAGGCCGCGCATGAATGGCCGCCAACGCTTTTATATGGCTCTCATCCTCTCGACCCTGACGGGTTACATTTCGCTGAGCTACGAAATCCTCTGGGTGAGGCTTTACTCCTTCGTCTCGGGGTCAATGGCCTGGGCTTTCGGGGCCATGCTTGGGAGCTACCTGATCGGTCTCGCCCTCGGCTCCCTCTGGAGTCTCCGCTTCCAGGGAAGCGGAAAAGGAAGTGAGGAGATGCGGGCCCTGAGTGGCTTCGTTGGGCTGGCCAATGGAATCGGCTTTTTAGTCGTTCCGATTGTCTCGTGGCTGGTGGTCTGGATACCCTTCACCTGGACCTTCCCGGTCGTCGTCCTGGCCGCCGCGCTTCTTGGTGCCGCTCTCCCACTCATCTGTCACTTCGCCATTCCGCCCGATGAGAAAGCAGGAGCCCGTCTGTCCTACCTTTATCTTGGAAACATTTTGGGATCCGGTGCCGGCAGCTTGATCACCGGCTTTGTCCTCATGGACCATTTTTCCCTCGGCTGGATCTCGGTCTTTCTGGCCTGCTTGGGATTCATCCTCGTTCTGGGCCTCGACTACTTTTCAGGAAAACGCGGTCGT